>DAIDIS010000022.1 GCA_027451785.1 Acidimicrobiales bacterium | reverse complement strand
CCGCGCCGTCGGAGGTCTGGGTCATTGAAACGTTGAACAGGGCGCTGGAGGTGTCCCCAAATCGCACCTCCTTGCACTCGGTGTTTCCTACGGTGCTGTGGATGCCTGCAGCTGCGACGGCTGGGTTGTTGGTGTGCTCGGCGTAGGACGTAAAGCCGACCCAAACTCCGAAGATGATCACAATCGCAGCCAATAGGGCAGCTCCGTGTCGGATACTGCCCACCATCTTTCCGAACGTATAGGTCAACGCAAAAGGTATGGCAAGGGTGCACCAAATGAAAAGGAGGTTGGTGAGCGCTGTCGGGTTCTCGAAAGGGTGAGCGAGATCAACGTTGAAAAAGCCGCCACCGTTTGTACCAAGCTGCATGATCGAGGCCATGAATCCCGCCGGGCCTCGCGGGATGGTCTGTGTGACGCCGTTGATGGTGTCGTGGATTGTTACGGTGCCGGATAGGGTCATGACGGCACCTTGGGCGACAGCGATGATCCCGACCACAAGGGCAATTGGCAGCAATATGTAGAGCAGGCACCGGGTTATGTCGACCCAGAAGTTCCCAATTGTTTTCGAATTGCGCCTGGAAAAGCCCCGCACCAGAGTGATCGCTACTGCGATTCCTACCGCCGCGCTAACGAACTGCTGTACGGTGAGCACGCCTATCTGGGAAAAGTACGACATGGTCGTTTCCCCGCCATAGTTTTGCCAATTGGTATTGGTTAGAAACGAAACAGCGGTGTTCAAGCTCAGGGCTTGCGGTACGCCACTCAGGTGTTGAGGGTTCAAGGGAAGGTGCTTTTGGATCCTCATCAAGAAGTAGCCAAAGAGGACGAAGGCTGAAGAGAAAATAACGACTGAGCCCGCATAGCGCTTCCAGCTCTGTTCTTGATCCGGTGATGTCCCCAACATGCGGTAGAAGGGACGCTCGGCCCACCCCAGAAAGCGCATCCTGCCTTCGAACACGCCGGCCATGTATGAGCCTAGATAACGCCAAGTCAATGCAAGTGCCGCTATCAATACGGTTATTGTCCAGAAGTATCCCATGGCTTAGAACCACTCCGGCTTGAACATGGCGACGCCGATATAAAGCAACATCGCTACGGAAAGAGCGAGAAGAAGTGCCTGAACAACGGTCATACGCGATCCAGTGCCCAAACAAGGCCGAGCATCGCCAGGGCGAAGCCTGCGATAAACAGCACGACGAGAAGATCAGCCATGGCGCAATCATGGACCTCGTGCCTCTCAACAGGATCTCGTAAGCAACCGGTGCTCCTAAAAAATTCCTGGAATCTAGGTGATCGAACTTGCCTAGGCGTGAGGCTCCTCGGCTCACAGCGAGGAGGATTCACCGTAATGAGTCACCGTCTCGAGGGGCCAAATGCTCTGAATTCGCCTAACCGGGATAGTCTGGGCGGGCAAGTACTCGCGTGGAGTTGCTGCGTGAAGTCAAGCGAATATTCGAACCCGTAGGAGCTCTAGGTGAAGGGGTCTTGTTCGAGTGATAACTAAATCCGATGCGGGGGAAGGGGAGGGCAAGCCGGAATCCATCGGTGATGGTGCCGATACGAACGCACACTCTGGCGGCGAGGCTCTATTGCGCGGATTGCTGGCATCAGGGGTGAATCACTGTTTCATGAATCCGGGAACTTCCGAAATGCACTTGGTGGCGGCATTGGACAGAGTGCCTGAGATGCGGGGGATTCTGGGTCTGTTTGAGGGAGTGGTAACCGGCGCAGCCGATGGTTATGGCAGGATGGCCGGCAAACCAGCGGCCAGTCTTTTACACCTCGGGCCCGGTCTCGGAAACGGAATAGCAAACCTTCACAATGCCAGGCGCGCTTATACCCCGGTTGTGAACATCGTCGGTGATCATGCCACCGAGCATTTGGATTATGACCCGCCGCTTGCCTGCGATATAGAAGGCTTAGCAATGCCCGTCTCCATTTGGTACCGCAAGTCTCATTCGGCACGGCATCTCGCGGGCGACGCTGCCGCAGCTGTGAAAGCTGCGTGCGGCCCACCTTCTGGTGTTGCTACCTTGGTGGTTCCTGCAGAGCTGACATGGTCGGTTGTGAAGGATCAAGCGCGCGCCTGTGAAGACTCAGCTCATGAGCGGACCGTTCAAGGCGAATCGTCGAGCGAGTTTGAATCGGGAGTCGCCGAGTTGGTTGCCAAGCTGATCGCATCCGGTCAGCCGACAGCGATTCTCTTGGGTGGCCGAGGGTTGGGGAGTCAGGGTATTCGGGCAGCTGTTTCGATTGCATCAGCAATCGGAGCGCGAGTTCTATGCGAGACCTTTCCGGCACGAATTGAGCGCGGCGGCGGAATCCCCGAACTCGAACGTCTGGGATATCTGCCGGAGCATGCCCTGTCGCAACTTTCGGGACTGAAGCATTTGGTGCTGGCTGGAGCAGTGCCGCCTGTCTCCTTTTTTAAGTATCCAAACCTTCCTTCCAGCCTTGTGGCCCCAGGATGCGAGGTATATCGTCTGGCCGGTCCACAAGAAGACGTAGTCGGAGCACTTGAAGCGCTGGCTGAAATTGTTTGCGGTGGACGACCAGGACGGGGCGCAAACGGGAACTCAGCCAAGAATGTAGCCTCCTTTACCGGTGACGCGAGCTCTGCGGGAGCCGAGATTGCTACGGGCGCGCTGAATGCTCAAACTATTGCGGCGGTGATTGGTGCTCTTTTACCGGAAGGCGCCATAGTTTCGGATGAAAGCAATACATCGGGGATTTTCTTGGCAAGCGCAACCGCCGGTGCTCCTCGCCATCACTGGTTGAGCCTGACCGGTGGGGCAATCGGACAGGGCATGCCGGTTGCAACAGGAGCGGCACTCGCTTGCCCTGGGCGGAAGGTTCTGAGTCTCGAAGCGGATGGAAGCGCCATGTACACCCTGCAAGCACTTTGGACTCAGGCGCGAGAGAGCCTCGATGTAACAACTGTGGTGTTCGACAACCAGTCGTATGCGATTTTGAATTTTGAATTGGCCAGGGTTGGCGCAGGTGGGCCGGGCGAGCTGGCCCGCGAAATGCTTTCGATTGCAGGGCCAAGCATTGATTTCGTAAGCCTTGCCAAAGGTATGGGAGTCCCTGCAAAGAGGGTAGATGATGTGCGTTCGTTCGCCGCTGAACTTGCCGGTGCTCTCTCCGAGGATGGCCCAAAGCTGATACATGCGGTAATGAGTTGAGCTTGCTGGAAAGGTGGGATTGAGTTTGATGGAATACAAGAAGGTGTCGATTGGCTGATCGGTCGATTGTCCACCGGGCGCTAGAGATGGCCCGTAAGCCAACGGTCATGGGAGTCGCAGTGGCGGTCGCATTGGTCGCTCTACTTTCACTTGCGATGCTTCCGCTACGTAGCGAGCTGAGCGTTGCAACTTGTGCGTTGGTTCTGGTGGTACCGGTTGTCGTCGGGGCTGGGATAGGGGGATTCGTAGCGGGCTTTGTCGCTACTGTCGCCGGATTTTTGGCTTATGACATCGTTTTCATCAAGCCTTATTACACGTTGTCGGTGGGGGCGGGGGAGAATTGGGCCGCACTTGGGGTATATGCGGTCGTTATGGTTGTGGTCAGCAGAGTTGTCGACAAGATGAACTCGGCGAAGCGTGTTGCCCAAGGAAGATCGGACTTTGTGCGGCGTGTGTTCGGAACTTCTGAGCTTCTAATGAAGGACGTCTCTACCGAGGAGATGGCAAAGGAGATTGTGGAGGCGATTCGCAATCTTTTCGAGTTGAGAAGTGTCGCACTGCTATTGCCCAGCCGAACCGACGGGCCTGGTGGCCCCGGGGGGCGCTCCACCCTAGGTAGATTTGAGATCGGGGGGGAGGAGGGGTCCGGCCTTCAAGTTGCCGCTCATTCGGGAGAGCCGTTGCTGGCCGAGGAGCTGGAAAGTATCGCAAATCCCTCAAGGCAGACATTCAAGATGCACACCGGGGTGAATGGTGAAAGTGGTCTTGAGTTGGTTGCTTTGGCGACTGAAACGAGACCGATCGGCATTTTGGCGCTAAAAGGCATGCAGACCGATGAGCGTGAAAACCCGATGATCCAGGTCTTCGCCAACCTCTTTGCTATATCTCTTGAGCGCCACCGACAGAGCCAGATGGCCATCGCGGCAAGCACCTTGGAACGAATGGAAGAACTGTCGAGGTCAATGGTTGGCGCGGTCTCACACGACCTTAGGACGCCGTTGGCGACGATTAAGGTGGCAACCACGTCACTTCTCCAAGAGGGCTCGGCGCCATCGCCGGATAATCGTCGAGAGCTTCTCGGTCTGATTGAGCAACAGGCCGATCGTCTGGAAAGGTTGGTCTCGAACATTTTGGACATGACGAGAATTCAGTCGGGCTCGCTGAAGCTGAACGTGGAAGCGATTACGGCGACAACCATCGCCGACGGTGCGTTGAGTATCTTTACCGAGTCAGCGGCTAGGGAAAGAATCCTGGTTGAAATCCCCGTTGGGCTGCCCAAGGTGGAGGTAGACCGTGTCTTGGTTACGCAGGTCCTGGTTAATCTCGTTGACAACGCCCTCAGGTATTCACCATCGGGATCGAGGGTGCGGATATCCTTCCGGCATGCTGCCGGGTCCCGGGAAGTCGTAGCATCCGTTGAAGATGGAGGGCCCGGAGTTCCTTTGGAGGACCGTTCGGCGATATTTGAGATGTTTAAGTCCAGAGAGGCTGGAGGCCGCGGAGGACTGGGCCTTGGTATCGCGAAGGCTTTTATCGAAGCACACGGCAAGCGAATATGGATCGAAGACCCGCCCCCAAGGGAGGCCGGGTTTCAAGGAGCGAAGGCTTTATTCTCGATGCCCGTGGCGGCTTCATTGGGCAATTCCAGTACGTAGCCGATTCCGGGAAGGGTTCTGATCGTCGGAGACCCGGCGCCGGCAATCTTCTTCCTTAGCCTGTGAATATAGGAGTGAAGGTATTGAGATTCACTCGCATAGCCTTTCCCCCACACGGCGTTCAACAGCATTTCGTGCGTCACGGTTTTGGTGACGTTCCTGGCTAAGAAGGCAATTATTTCGAACTCTTTGAATGTCAGATCAAGGAGTTCTCCGGAAAGGTAGGCGGAGTGCCTGACAAGATCGAGTGATAGGCGTCCGATCTGCACTTCAGACACAGGATCGTGGCGATCAGCTTGTACGTCCGGTACATCACGCAAGCATGCCCGAATTCGAGCCTGAAGCTCGGCCATGCCAAAGGGCTTTCTGATGTAGTCATTAGCACCGCTGTCGAGAGCGGCTACTACCCTCTTTTCGTCATCGTCGGCTGAAAGCACGATTACGGGCACGTCGCTGAATTGACGAACGCGGTGGCACACCTCGATCCCGTCCATATCTGGAAGGCCAAGATCGAGAACAACGACATCTGGGGCGGCGGAAGCGATCTCCACTAGTCCGTTGTTCCCTAGGGAAGCCCCAATAACCGTATGCCCGGAAGCACCCAGAGCCAGGCCCAGCGCTCTCAGTAGGGAAGGGTCGTCGTCAATGACCAAAACTTTTGACATCTTGCCTACCATGATATTTGCAGGGAGGCGATTGAGCTTCCCCACGATTCGTGGACATCTACTTAGCAAGTCCCAACTTGCGGAAAGATGTACACGTGTCACCAACGAGAAGGAAGTTCACAACCGAGTACAAGGTGGAAGCTGCCCATAGGGTGATCGATTCCGGCCGGAAG
>DAIDIS010000021.1 GCA_027451785.1 Acidimicrobiales bacterium | reverse complement strand
ATTCCTTTGTCTGCCCGATTTTACATGGTGGCGGGAGAACCAGCGGTGGTAAGGATCGCTGTCGAGATGAGTACGCCGACGAGGATCACGAATGCCTCAGTTGCCACTGTGTTGCGAATCTTGGCCCAGGCTGCATGGGCGTCGTGTTGCGCCTCGACAGCGGGGACCAGGCGAGTGTGGTTGTAGCCACCCACGGCCGCCGCCAGTCCGACAAATGCGAGTTTTACTATCAAAGTCAGGCCATAATCGGTCTTGAAGGCATTATGGAAAAGGTGGGAGAAACCACCAAGCTGAACCACTGAGAGCACTGCTCCGGATCCCGCCACGACGATAATGGCGGCTGTCACGGCCTTAGAGAAACGGGCCATGAGCTTAGCGGCGGGAAGAGTCCAGCCGTCGTGCTTGACGATTCTACGAAGCGTGACGGCAAGCAGCGCAAGGCCACCGAACCAGACACCGACAGACGCAACGTGAGCCACGCCCATCGGTGCGTTCAGCCAAACGGGCTTGGTGCTGGAAGGATGCCCGATGAATAAGTATGTGCCAAGTACCATGGCGATTGCTACGAGCGACCACACTTTCTCAATTTTGAGTTCGCGGCGTGCTGCGACCGGGCCGAAGTGGTGTAGGACAGATCCTACGGTCTCGCCATTGGCGTTTGAGTTACCGACAGCCCTGCGCCAATAGTTCGCCAGGAGAAAGGCCGCTAGGAGTCCGCAGAAACTTAGGATCGTTCCATAGCCGAACGCGCTGCTCAGATCGGTGTTGGAACCAATGGTGGAGAGATTGAACATGCCACCATACCCAGCGCCGGTGTCTGCGTTCTCGACTCCGGCCCTGACAAGAACCGATGCCACGGTGGCCGCCAAACCGATAACCGAGCCGATTGAGACGATCTTGAGCAGAAAGCGTTGATCACGGCGCTTCGTGACGTCTGGGTCTAGAAGGAAAAAGATGAAAAAGAGGCCACCCACAACCAATAGCTGCCCTGACATCTCAAAATACGTGAGGTCGGTTGCAGTGTCGTCGAGCCTTGTCGAGACTTCCTGCTTGGCCAGGATCTCTCTTCCCAGAGGCGTGTTTGCAAAGCCGGGTATGTTTACACCCATCCCGCCGACCATGCTGGACGAACCCATTCCGATGGCACTCGGTGCGGAAGTGCTCTGAGATGGCGATGAAGACATCATCGATGTGGTCTGAGCGTTGATCTTCGCTCGGGAGGAAGCCACGGTGAATGCCATTGCGAAAACCGCCAAGACGATTGCGGCGAAAACCCCAATTGAAAAAAAGAAACGAACTGTTGCTGATTGTGCACCCAACCCGGTGGAAGGTGTCGGCGAATAGTTGAGACCGACAGGCCGAAAGCGGAACCACGGTGGGTCAATCTCTCGGCGAGAAGGGAGAATATTGCCTCGAGAACGCCGGTCCGGCATCTCGTCTTGGATCTCCCAAGGAGGCGGAGCCTGCATAGGCGTAGCCGGTAGGTCGATGGAAAGTTCGTCTTCGAGTTGTTCGTTCTGTGGAAGCATCAGCTCTTGCGTATTGGCGCCAGGAGCACCCCACGGAACATCCTGACGGAAAATCTGTTGGCCATTTGCACGCGCTACCTGCACCTTCCATGCCGTCAATGCATCCGGGACGAGTTGCGACTCTTGGATTGCCCGAGCAGGCAGAAAGTGCGTTCCCGCGGGCGGGGGAAGCTTGGAAGGGGGAGGGAACTCAGTTGTCCGATCGATGGTCGAAGACTCTTCCCAAGCAGTCATTTCACCCTCCCCGTAAATACAGGACGAGCATGCGTTGTCGTGTAGGTTAGAAAATGAATGCTACCCATGCGACAGTGCGTGCCCATTCGTCTTAAGTTACGCCCTCAGCTCCTGCCGATTCGTCCCTGACACTATCGACTGTCGTTCAGTGAATCAGCATTAACTGAACTTTAGCGTTCAGAACCGGTTCTTCCAAGGAAAAAGTTAAACATTTTCCAACAAGCTGAGTCAGTTCCGCTGTAATCGTAGGAATCGCATCCTAGCCCTTTCGGCAGACAAGTCATACCGGATCTAATATGGGTGTTGGCCTGCGCTGTATGCGCCGACTGCTATTCAATTCAGAGTGGCGACTCCATCTCATTTGCCCAAGGGGTAATCAATTGCTCAGCCGAATATTCGTAGGTATCGGCAAGTTCTCAGTACGGATGCGCTGGCCGGTGCTTGCATTCTGGATCGTTGGCGGGATTTGCGTGATGGTGGCACTCCCATCGATCTCAAGCGTTGCAAAGAACGACAATTCCAAGTTCATCCCTGCCTCCGATCCTTCTCAGAAGGCATCGGCTATGGAAAATGCTTTTGGGAACGGAAGTTTCCAACTGACCACGTTGGTTGTCTCTGATCAGAACGGCATCTCCCAGCAACAGCAAATCGCATTGACAACAGCGAGTCAGGCGATCAAGAAGCTCCAGGGTGTCGTAGACGTGAAGAACGGAGCGATCTCGCCATCGGGCCAGGCCGAGACTTTGCTTATTCAGACGAACCTAACTGGTTTCGGCAACAGCGACATGGACAAGTTCGTCAAGGGCGCAAGAGCGACGTTCCCGGCGCTCAAGAATTCTGGAATGACCGCTCATCTTGCAGGCGCTATACCAATTAACGTCGACAGCCAGTCATCCTCGACCAAACAGGGGAACCAGACCCAGCTCCTGTCGATCATTTTCATCGTATTGCTGCTCGGAATGATTTTCAGATCCGTTCTCGCACCCTTACTAACGGTCTTCCCTGCCATCTGGGCACTTCTCGTCGCGAGCCCAATAATTGGTCAGTCTGCCAAGTGGGGTGTACAAGTTTCTGGGTTCACCCAAATAATCCTTATCGTTCTCATACTTGGAGCCGGGACCGATTACGGGCTCTTTTTGGTTTTCCGCGTCAGAGAGGAGATGCGGGGAGGATTGGATAGCAAGGAAGCGGTCGCACACGGTTTGGCAAAGGTGGGGGAGTCGATCAGCTTCTCCGCCGGCACTGTGATTGTCGCCCTTTTGAGCCTGCTATTTGCCAGCTTCGGCATCTACCAGAGCCTTGGCATCCCCTTAGCTATAGGCATCGCCGTTATGTTGCTGGCAGGCCTAACGCTGCTGCCTGCATTACTCTCGCTCACTGGGCGGGCTGCATTCTGGCCATCCAAAGTAAAGGTCGGGACATACAAGAAAGGCGCATGGGGCAGGATCGCTGCTCACGTCGTAAGAAAGCCGGTTGCCACCTTGGTTATCGGAATCGTTCTATTCGGGGGGCTTGCAGTGCTCGGCCTGCAATTCAAGTCATCCGGGTTTTCCGGCGGAGCGACGTCTCCCAAGGGCACCGACTCAGCGATAGGTGCTGCAACACTAAAGCAGTACTTTCCGAAGCAGGCTGCAAATCCTACGAGCGTAGTGTTCAAGTTCGCGGACCCTGTTTGGAGCGATTCGGTTCCAATTCTAAAGGCCGAGGTGTCTCTCCAGCGTTCCGGTCAGTTCACGACGATCACGGGCCCATTGGATGCCACCGGGGTCGCCCTGACGACCTCCGAATTCAAGAGGCTCTATTCGGAGCTGGGTCCGGCCGACAAGTTGAATCCAATTCCCCCCCAGGGCTCGATCATCCCACTGGGGCTATACCGTCAATACGCTGCGAGCTCGAACTTTGTGTCGCCTGACGGTCGGACCATCCGGTTCCAAACGAACCTCAGCGCAGGCGACCCGACGACGACCCAAGCCATGAACGCGGTCCCACAAATTCGAGCTGCGGTTTCGCTGGCTGGAGCCGCGAGCGGTTCGATCGAAAGTGGCGTCATCGGAGAGGCGCCGATTGCGTACGACATCGCGTCAACCTCAAGCAGTGACCTGAAAACCGTTATCCCGATTGCCGCCGCTTTCATAGCGGTCCTCCTGGCCTTGGTGATGAGGTCCTTAGTTGCACCGCTTTATCTGATCGTGAGCGTTGTGCTCTCATATTTTGCCGCACTCGGGTTGGCGGTCCTCATATTTATGGACCTGGGGGGTAATGCCGGCTTAACCTTCATCCTTCCGTTCTTGATGTTCGTCTTCCTGTTGGCCCTTGGCGAGGACTACAACATCCTTGTCATGACGCGCATCAGGGAGGAATCTCACAAGATGCCGCTCAAGGAGGCAATTTCCGCCGCGCTTGAGGCCACCGGCAGTACGGTCACTTCTGCCGGTCTGGTTCTCGCCGGTACGTTTTTGGTCTTGACCATAACTTCCGGAAGCGGTGCACAAGCCAGCCAGTTCCAGGCCATTGGCACCGGGCTCGGCCTTGGCGTTCTCATGGACTCATTCCTGGTAAGAACTCTTCTGGTTCCGTCATTGGTTGCGATACTGGGTCGATGGAATTGGTGGCCTTCGTCACTTCATCAAGATGCTCCGGCCGAAGGACAGAGTGATGGTGAACCGGACAAAGAGCTCATTCTTGGCTAGCGCATATTCATAGGTGCGCATAAGTTCTAAAGAGAAGCTGAAAATCTCTCGATCTCTGTCTTGGGACGGAGATCGGGCTCATGCGCTTCGCGAAGAACAAGAACGAGTCGATAGTTGGAGAAGAGGGGGAGTTCGCCCTTCTCATCGACCGTGCAAGGCGGGGCGCCGAAGACGCTCTTACAGAGCTCTATCGCAGGCACAACCCGCGCCTGAAAGCTTACGTGAAGTCCATTTCAGGTTTCGACGCTGACGATGTTTGCAGCGAAGTCTGGTTATCGGTGTGTCGTACGCTTCCCGGATTCAAGGGCGACGAGCCGGGTTTTCGTGGTCTGTTGTTTACTGCAGCGAGGAATCGAATAAAGGACCTGGGCAGAAAGGCCCTTAGGCCCGAGGAGCCGTTTAGTCCTGCGGACATCGACATAATCCTGCTGCGGGATCACGAAGACCCTTCAGAGGTCATCGTCGAAGCTGAACAAGCGAGGGAGATCATAGAGAGGCTAACAAGGTTGCTTCCGCCTGCAGAAGCCGAAATCATATTGCTCGGAGTGATCGGCGGCCTTTCGGTGGAGGAGATCGCCGCCGTTATAAAGAAGAGTCCAGGCGCAATCAGATCGCTGAAGCACAAGGCGATTAAGCGTCTGTCCGAGCTGTTGCCGATGAACGAGGCGGCCGAAGATGGCGCCGTCCGGGTACCACAGAAAATTATTGAAAAAAATGTTGATGAAAAGATACCCAAGATCGTTTAGGTAGGTGAGATGCAAGATTTCAGCGATACCGCCGAGGCTGGAGCCAATTTCAAGCGTGGCCTCCGCACGCTTGGCCGTTGGGCTCACCGCAACGGATCGTTGAACGATTTGGCAATCAGCAACACCAAGCTCGCTTACCTACTGGACAAGGCATCCGAGCCTTTTCCCACTGAAGGCGCCGCAGAAGACCTTGTTGCCCGGTCGACAATCTCCGAAATGGCTGGAATCTTGCGCTCGCTCGACGGGACCATGCAAGTCCCGACTTCCCCGACCAAAAGGAGCGAAAGCATGCTCGCAAGACTCATATCGGCCAAACTTGGTGCTGCACTAGGAGCGGCAGTGTTTGGCGCTAGCACGGCGGCGGCGGCTACCGGATCGCTGCCAGCGGCAATTCAGACACCGATCTCGTCTGTTCTTTCGACGGTGGGAATATCTGTTCCAGTTCCACCTCCCAGTACGGCTCCGTCGACTTCCGGCTCTACCTCTACCAGCGGTGGTTCGACTAACGCTCCTTCCGCTCCAGTTACGACACAAGGACCGCCTGTCACTTCGCCGCCTGTCACTTCGCCGCCGGTATCGGTAACGACGACAACCGCTGTACCAGTGACCACCGGTTCCGGGTCAGCATCTGGTTCGTCGGGCACATCGGCCTCCACGGGCGGGTTGGCAACGACACAAACCTATAGCCCACCACCAGCCGCACCGACGGAACCCCCTCAGAGTGCTGAGCCCTCTGAGGGAGGGGCAAATGGCGCCGAAAACGGCAATCCACCTGCAGGTACTCCTCCAACGGCTGGGCAATCCGGGGGAGATGACGGTTCCGGAGATGGTGGAGACCACCACGGCGGCGGTTCCACGAGCAGCGGGACCACTAGCGGGTCGTCCGGCGGAACTCAGTCGGGAACCACATCTACGGCCGGTTCAGGCTCAACCGGCACATCCGGGACAACATCTACCTCGGGGTCAACGACTAACTCCACGTCATCCCAAACCTCAACCTCTTCGACGACCTCAGGCGGAGGCAGTGGAGGTGACGGGTCAGGTAGCTCGGGTGGTGACAACTAGGGATGACGACTTAGGAACCTAACAAAGTCGGTCTGTACCGAAGCTGACATATTTATCGAAGCGCCCTGGGAATGCCGAAGTCGGCAACCGGGGCGCTTTGTCAATTAAGGCAGTCAGCGTTATCAATTAGTGCATTCATTAGGGCAGTCATTGGAGCGGGAAACCCATTGGCGAATTTGGACACCTTCGCCGACCTCGTTTACAACTTTACATAACGGACCTTATAGGCGGGTTAGAAATGGTAATCTAAAAATGGCAGTGCGAAACCGGCCTGACTAGGCCCGAAGCAACTTGACCGGCTCGTAGCTCCGTGTGCAGTTTCTCCCGGACCTCTTCGCTTCGTAAAGGGCCGTATCGGCTCGCTGCAAAAGGCTTTCGAAGCTCTCGACCCCGTCCCATTCAGCCAGGCCTGCGGAAACCGTGACCGCCTTCATGATCTTTTCTAATTGAATGCTGTTTCTCAGGGCTTCTACACGAATCAAGGCTTTGTCCAATGCAACGGGGAAAAAGGCGCAGAACTCTTCTCCGCCGAAGCGCGCAAGGAACGAACCCTCCGGCAGACGTGCGGACATGTCCGCCGCTTGCTGCCGGATCAGCTCATCACCCTTCAAATGTCCAAAAGTGTCGTTATATTCCTTGAAATGATCCAGGTCCATCAGCGCAAGGCACAGTGCAGACTTGTTTCGTCGAGCATGCCCGAACTCAACGGCAATTCGCTCTTCCAAAGCCCTTCTGTTGGGCAGGCCCGTCAGGGGGTCGGTCCTGCTTTCCTCTCTGAGTGCAGCGGTGATACCAATCCTCGTTACCATCTTGAGAATCGTTGCCATCGTGGCATCAGAGACCTCTTGCATGAACTGAGCCGTCCGGTTGCCCTTCTCATATCGGAAGACAACCACAACCAATTCGCCGAAAGGGGTCTTTCCGATTGGAAGGAAGATGTGCTCGTTTTCCACTGTGGCCCGAGGTGCACGGAGGGACTCTGTCGCCGCGCCCACAGTTCTTTCGTCGAGTACTCCATTCCCTGACTGGTCGTTTCCTGGTGGCCATTGAGATACGACGCTGAAAGTCCTCTCCCCAGGTCGCTTAAGCAATGCGACCGACCGAGTTGATGGCAACACTCCGCCAACTAAAGGCAGCGCTAACCCAAGGCCTTCTTCAATGGATTCGGCGGCCAATGTTAGATCAGTCATGTCGCGCAAAATCGATCGGGAGTAATAGAGTCGGGTCCTGTTTTCTACGGCGTAGTAGCTCATGGTTTGGCCAACTGCCATGCACGAAGAGGTAAGTACAATCGTGGCGACAAGTTCATGGGCTGGCAGGCCCATGGCAGCGCTGCTGACCAGGAGGGCAGTAGTTGTAGCTGCCCACATTGTGACCTGCATGGCAATGTCGCCTATCAGGCCGATGAAGATAGCATCCAGCACGAATACCGGTTTGAACACAACAACTTTGCCGCCATACGCGTAGTCCAGGAAGCCAATCGAGATCGCCAACGCAATTGTCATCGAGAGCGTCAATTTTGCTGGAAGTACCAGAACCGCAGATTTCATCTCCCTAAACCTGATCAACAGGTAGAGAGGTACAACCAAGGTCATGGCCACTGCAGTCAAAACGTATCCGGCCCTAAGGGTCGGTCTGTGAGGAAAGAACAGTGAGATTAACATCGGAACGATTACCAATAGACCGATTGCCGCGTTGATAAGGCCCATCCGCATCTCTTCTTGAGTCGGGTTCCCCCTCATGTAGTTCATTGGGGAAGGCTCCCCGCCAGCTTGGTTTCGGTTCCGTCGCTCGGGGTGACCCCTTCGGGCCTGAGGCGCATTCCTTCGCCGAGTGCGTTCGAAAGATTCGGTACACAGACGAATGAATCGGGGCCCATGCCTACTTGCCGATGGCAAAGTGAGTTCCTCCCTGAACCCTTCGCCTGGTAGAGCAGCTTGTCTGCGTCGGCAATGAGGTCAACGGCACCCTTACCTTCCTCCCAGACGGAAAGCCCGGCGGAAAATGTGACGACTGCCCCATTCGAGACCTCAACCTCGTCGCGAGCAATTGTCCGTATAAGCGTTACAGCTCCGTCGATGGAAGTATCGGGCATGACAATGCAGAATTCCTCGCCACCATATCGGGCAACCAGGTCTACGGCCCTCACCCTGCTCGCCAGCCTCGAAGCGAGCTTCTTCAGCACCTCGTCCCCAGTCAAATGTCCGTAGAGGTCGTTGAAACTTTTGAAGTTGTCGATGTCGATCATCGCAACGCAGAGTCCCTGGCCGGATGGGGACGCCCGCTCGATCTCAATATCTATTCGCTCCCCCAGCTTCCTCCGGTTCGCAAGTCCTGTTAGCGGGTCCGTTCTAGATTCATTCACTAGGGCATTATCGAGTTCTGATCTTGAGGCCAGCCGGACGAAGCAGTTCGCAATTCCTTCGGCAGCCTCCGTTATTCTTGCTTGTGACTTCTTGCCTGGAGACCTGAGGTCGCCGATTAATATGAGTTCGCCAACGACTGTGTATCCAACCGGAATAATCACGTAGTCCTTGTTCGCCACCGTTGATCCGGTTGACGTCGCACGACGAAAGTCCTGGGACTCGACAAGACCTAAGAAGCGATCTCCATCGTCAGGCCATGCCCTCCTAAGCGTGAACGCTGCTCCGGAAAAATCCCTAACGAATGCGCACACTGATTCAGCCCTAAGGGTCTCTTTCACCAGGGGCAGGCAGTTTTCGAGTCCAACGTCGATCGAGTTGGCGGCAACTATGGTCTCCGCCAGTGCGTCGATCTCGGACCGTAGACCAGTAAGCGATGTAAGGGCCGTGACCGCGTTTGCGGCCATTCCCTCGATGCAGCCGTCCGTCACGGCGATAATCGTTACGGCCCAGAAGAGATCCCACGAGCGATATCCAACCGAATAGTCGACCCAAATAATCAGTGCATCCGTAGCCAGCCACCCGATGACAAGCATCGACAGGTCGCCTACCAGCCCGATGAAGAGTGAGCTTATGGTGAAGATGACCGAATACACCAGGTCCTTGGACCCGAGCGAGACCTGAGCGGAAGCGCTGCTGGCCGCCGAGACTATAGCCAAGGCCAATACAGTGGCCGGCCTGGTGCGAAACTCCCCTCCCCTTCTCAAGAGATAAACCCTTGTGGCGACGTATAGAAGAACCAAAGTGATCAAGATCGTGCTGACGGTCGAATAAAATCTAAAAAGATGGTGGTAGGTCTCAGCGATCAAAATTGCTGAAGATGGTACGACGACGAATAAGCCTATGCAGGCTTGAGCAAGGCCCTTTGCGAGGTCCCTGGAGTCGACTTCACCGTACGAAAACTGCACCGGTTTAAATATCGGTCAGACATGGCGACGAATTTACCTTTGGTCAACAGGGTTATTTGGTTTCGATTGCCGTGGCTGCAACAACTCCGTTGGTTGCGATCGCCCCCTCAGGACCACGGAACCCGCCCCCAACCAATTCTGGGCCTCGTCTGAGCCCGTTCCCACCGATGACATCTTGATAGCCGCACCGGATGCAAGAGTCAGCATTTCGTAATTTTTTGCCAACTCAGCGAGCCGAGCTGCCTCGTTAACCGGGTCACCAAGGACCGTATATTCAAAGCGGTCTTCTGTGCCCACATGCCCTGCAACTGCAAGACCGTAGGTTACTCCGATGGCTGCGCGGATAACGGAGACATCCCGCCGAAGCTCCAGTTGTAGCTCCCGTGCTGACCTTAGGGCGGCTGAAGCGGAGTCTGGGTTATCCTCTGGCGCCCCGAACACGCAAAGAGCGGCGTCGCCTTCGAACTTGTTTACCCAACCGCCGTTATTGTCGACCACCCTTACTACCGTCGAAAAGAAGGCGTTCAGAACCTCCAGGACCTCAGTTGGAGTTGAGCGCTGGGCAAGCTCCGTCGACCCGACGATGTCGACAAACAGGATTCCCACGTAACGTTCCTGTCCACCCAGCTCGGCCCCGGCTCTCAATGTATGTTCGGCAACCGGAGAGCCGACCTGCTTTTCGTAAAGCTCCCAGAGCTGGCGGCGCTCTTTCAGGCCCTTGACCATATCGTTAAGGCCGACCTGCAGCTCGCCGATCTCGCTTGCGTCGTAAACGGGAACTGATATGTCCAGCTCTCCATTCCCAACACGTATCATCGCCTGTCGCACTGCCTTTAGAGGATCCGAAATCGAGCGGGCGTAGACCACCGTGACTATAAAGCCGACTACGAGTGAGACCAAACCGAGGGTCAACGCCATAATCGGCACCGACCTGGCATATTGTCTTTCCTGAGCGGCAAAGGCACTTGAGACCACCACAGCCGAAACCGGACCGCCTGTACCCAGCATCCACATCAAAATCGATCTTGTCAGGACTCCTGGAACTGCCCCTTTTGCGGATTTGCCTTCGAGGGCCAGGCTCGTAATCGGCCGCAGGATTCGCTCTGCAATCAGGTATGCGAGAGCCGAAGTCGTGCCACCGGCAATGAGCGCCATGATTGCCACTTCGATGCCCAGTGCCCGATTCGGGTGAAGATTGATGACGCCGAATACGATTGCTCCTCCCACCCAGGCCGCTGCGTAGGAAATGACCAATATCTTGGGCAAGGAGAGAATACGCGCCCGCCCCAAGTCGGAGAGATGTCCTGATCTTGCAGACTTTCTCGTCGGCTCCACCCAGCGCAACACCACGGCGCTTGCAATCGGAACCGCAGCAATAAGGTAAACGACTAGGTAGGCGAGCGAAATCCTGTAATTGGTAGCGAGCTTATTGGCCGCAATCGGCTTGATCAGCTCCCAAAAAAGCACGTATGTAGTGAGGGCCCCAATGAGATGCGTGCAAATCAGAACGGTCCCCAAGGCCCATTGGAGGGTAACAAATCGGCCGTAATCAGTGATTTCGCCGCTTGCTTTTGGAGAAACACCGCTGTTGGCGGGCAGGTTCGGCTGATTAGGCCCTACTTCCCCAGTTGGGCTGCTAACGCTGGTTGGGCCGGTCATAGCGAACAATTTTAAGCGAGGAACGTCAAAGACTCGCCAATATCTGCCGAACGTATACACATAATGCGATTTTCATTCGGGGTGACGGATTACGAGGATCGTAAACACGCGATCTTGATGGCAGGCGTTACCCTTCTGTCCGCACCTGTGGCAGGCATAACCATGCTGATCCCCACTTCTCATCGTCCGATTGACATCTATGCATGGTTATCGGTGGTAAGCGTGGCGCCGGTCCTTTCCTACGTCGGATTGAAGATTCACAATGCCAAGACCAAGGGTACGATCAGGATAAGACCTTCGGTAGCCCTTGCAATGTGCTGCTCAACCAGCCTTACCGTTGGGCTGGTCTCCGCCGGAGAAGGCCACGGAGCCGGAATATACGAGATGTTGTTCGTCGTCGCAGCCGTATATGCGGGCATAGTGGGAGACAATGTCTTCAGGGCAATCTGGTGGCTGTTCACCATTCCCGTCATGGCCTGGAGCATGTGGGTAGAAGGGCTAAGCGGTAACTCTTATGCAGTGTCCTTGGCCTTCTATGGGTTGGCGTCGGCGTGCGCATTGGCGATCACCTCGGTGACCATCTCGGGCCTTGCGAGATGGGCAACTTCGCGACGAGCACTATCGATCCTTGCGGAGCAGGCTCGCAAGGCAACTTCCCTCGAAGAGGGATTGGATCGCTGTCTACCGCTGGTCGCTTCGGTCTTGCCTACCGATCACGTAATTGCATTGTTGCGCAAGGATGGCAGGCGAGATTTCACCGCAATCAAGGCTTGGCCCTCGAACTCCCCTCTCGACGACGATGTAGCGGTTGGCGACGACTTCTTGAAATCAGTCACCGCCAACCAGTCCGTCATGGGCAAAGATCACTTTTTTCTCCCCATAGGTTACTCAGGGAACGGCGACTTGATGCTCTCGGCATCCCGGAAGGACTCGGGTTTCTCGCGAAGGTATTCGACTCCGCTATTGAAGCAAATGGCCGATTCAGTTGCTTCGAATTTTCTAAGAATGACCGCCAGGCTTTCCTTTGCTGTCGGTGGAGCAGAACTGGCGACTTCCGACCCAATGACCGGACTGGCAAACGCTAAAGGGTTGGTGGAACGATTCAAAGTCGAGTCGGTGCGCGCCCTACGCACGAGAATGCCATTGAGCTTGGCCATCATCGACTTCGATAATTTCAAGCGTTACAACGAGCTTCAAGGACAATTAGCGGGCGACATCGTCATTCGTTCGTTCGCGGCTGTGGTTTCATCGAGGATTCGCACTCAGGACTATTTGGCACGTACCGGAGGCCAGGAATTCACGTTGCTCTTACCCGACGCCGATCTCCCCAGCTCGGAACGCCTGATCGATGAGCTGCGATCCTTGGCCCCGAAGTGGTCGACATCCGGAACGGTCTTGTTCTCGGCAGGGGCGACTACCTGGGATGGTGTGGAAGATCTTGAGGCTGTAATCGAACGTGCGTATGCGAGCCTGAAGCTTGCAAAAATGAGCGGCAGGAACCGTACGCTTGTAGCTCAGGTTGAGCATTTTTAATTGGTTCGCAATCCCACAAGATGACACACCCTCAATGACTGACCAACATCGGCCGAATTAACCCTAATGGACTTTACGGGGGCTGAGGCCAATGAGGAGAGGATAAAGGACTCAGTAATTGGGTCCGTCTTCGCCGTTGCCTTGTCGGTTTCGGTCCTCCTTCTGGTTGTCCTCTTACCGGTTGGGAAATCCGATGGAGCGCTCTTGGCTCTATCCGGTGGAATGGTTGCAATCGCCTCCGCTCTCGTTGCCGCATTCGTGCTTTCACCTAGGACTCGACCACTTGGAAAGCTGGACAGCTGGACAGTTGTTGCCATCTCAGGTCTGTGCGTAGGCGTGGCCTTCCTTTCGGGTGTGGCTGATCCTTCAATGAAGCCATTGCTCAGAGGGTTCGTGCTTTTGGCCGTCTTGTTTGTCGGTTCATTGAACAATTCGAGAACGCGATTCGTGACACCTCTGGCCGCTCTGGTGGTCTTGATCTACCAAGGGAACGATTTGGATGGCGGGGATATGGCACGCCTCGCTCTTATCGGTGGTTTCTCCTTGCTGATATGTCAATACATGATGAGGCGCTCTGTCGCAGGCTACCTACAGGTAGCACGGACGAATAGGTCCCTGAAGGGGCTGATGGAGGCGGTAGCACCCGCTAAGTCGGTAGAGGAAGGGATCAAAATGGCTCTTCCTACCATCCCGTCTTTCTTCCCTGCGTCTCGGGCCGTTGCCATGGTGAAAACCTCGGACAACGAGGCATTCTCGGTTTTGTCCTCGTGGCCCAAGGCGGATCCTATGGACTCTCAGTTGATTGTCGCCCCAGGATTTACGGAAGCCCTGGTGTCTAACCAGACGACCGTTGAGGGGACTTTTTGCTTTCTTCCCGTCGGTCATACCGAAATTGGTGAACTGGTCGTAATACTCGAGGTTCCCCCCAGCGTTGTCAGCTCAGGGCAATTTTTGAAGGAGTCCGGCGAATCAATCGCTGCAACCCTATTGCGCCTTACCGGACGGGCGGCATACGGAGAGGACCTGCGGCGTAAGAGCCGCGTCGACGGATTGACCGGACTAGCCAACCGAAGGGTACTCATCGAGCAAATAGGCGTTGAAATGGTTTCGACCTCGGGATCGGAAGCAGAGGGCCCACCTTTGGCGGTAGTTATGTGGGATATCGACGGTATGGCTGGCTTTAACGATGAATTCGGGCGCGAGAGTGGTGATGACTTCCTCAGGCAGGTATCGCAGAAAATAATGGGTCGGCTCCGTTCGGACGACCTCCTTGCAAGATTTGGCGGCGAGGAGTTCTGTGCACTACTCCCCCATACCGACGAGATCGGGGCAACCGCAGTTGCCGCAGAAGTCAGGGAAATCGTCAAGGGAGCATCTTCGCCCGCCTTCTTGGGGGCTACGGCCGGGGTAGCAGTCTGGGACGGAGCAGAGAGCGAAGAAGACCTATTGATCAGGGCGGAAGATGCACTTTACCGAGCGAAGGACAAGGCCCGGAACTCGACCGAGATAGCTTCTCTGGAAAAGATCAGGACCAGCACTTTCCAAGACGGAGAGACCAGGTCGCCATAGCTGCCCCTAGTGGAACCTCCTTCTGGGCGTCTAGACTTACAAAGTCCCATTAAGCCTTTGGCCCTACTAGGTTGTAGCGTAACTGCGGAATGTCTCACAGAATCGATATCGAACTAACCTCATGCCGCGAAGACGGCAGCTGGACCTGGAGGGCCGCTGGTGCCAAGCAGCCCAAGGGCGTCCTTGATGGTGGCCTCCTTTACGAAGGCGCAGCCGTCGGCGACATCGTCAAGTCGGAGGTGGATAGCTTCCTTGACGGTATGTCCGTGGTGTCCATCATCCCGCCAAGAAAGAAGGATGGCGAACAACGCTCTTCGGGGACCATCACCATCGGATTGTTGCCCAACGCCCGCCATGAAGGAAGTGGCAAGGTGACCACTACGCTGGTTCCCAAGCGTGCGGGCCGACAAGGAGCCGGAGGTAGGCCTACTAGGCAAGGTCCGGCAGGTAGTACGCCCAGCAGAGGTGATTGGGCGGGAGGACCAGGTGGGACGGGTAAGAGGCCACCTCGACGCGACGATACCGGCGGAGCCAGCCATCAGGCCGAGCAGCGACGTGGGCCGAGACGATCCCCAGGTGAGGCTGTTGCCCAGGCCGATAAAAGTCGTGAGACAAGGATTCGTGGCGATCGTCAGCGCGCCGGTGGCGCAAATGACAGCCAAGTCAAAGGAGCCAGGTCGAAGGGCGAGCGCTTCCCGGTCGGCAATAAGCATCGAACTTCCCTACTCGAGACGCTTGCACCCGAGCAAAGGGTCGTTGGAGAACAACTGATCGCAGGCGGCCTACCCGCCGTCCGCAAGGCAATCGAATCTCAGAATGACGCCGCCCGTAAGGCGGGTCTTCCCGAAGTACCTGCTGAGCCAATCTTGATGATTGCCGAAAAGATCGCCTCCAGCATCAAGTTTGCATCCTGGAAGGACAGAGCAGAGGCAATTCTGTCTCATGTGGATGATGTACCCATGAGGGACCTGCGATCTTTGATCAGCAGTGGTGACACTTCAGGTCGCGACGACGAAGGAAAGCGACTGATGGAGTCGGCACGTGATGCCCTTGCCAAGAAGGTCAAACTCCACAGGGATCAATGGGAAGAGCAGATATCCGGATTGCTGGACGGTGGCCACGTTGTTAGGGCGCTGCGCGCCTCGGCAAGGCAACCTGATCTCGGCGCCAGACTGCCGGCCGAGTTGGCCGTGAGACTAGCCAAAGCTGCCAGCGCCGCAATGACATCCGAAACCCCGTCGGCCAGGTGGCTCATGCTCCTTGAAGCCGTCGCTGAGTCTCCGGTCAAGGTTAACGTGAGGCCTGAAGGGCGGCCCAAGGAGCCCGATGAGCAACTCGCCGAGACCGCAAAGCGTCTAGCAGGTCAGATGCCTGGCATCTCCAAACTATTCGGAATCTCGCTGCCACCTCCCCCGAAGCCAGGTACCTCAATTCGTAGACAGGTTGCGAAAGTCGATACCGA
>DAIDIS010000020.1 GCA_027451785.1 Acidimicrobiales bacterium | reverse complement strand
ACCGCTAACTTGGCTTTACAAGGGCGTCTTTTTCTTTCAGGAGGTGGATAATTGATTGACCTAAACCACGCGGGACACTACTTCCACTGGGGATTCGTCCAGATCTCTGAAGCGAACTTCATAGTCATCCTGGTGATGATTGTGATTTTTGTTCTGGCTCTGCTTGTCCCATTCGCAAAAAGCGAAGGGCGGACAAAGTGACCACTAAGGAAGCAAAGCCAACATGGACAGGGTCAGTTCGTGATGCCCTGGTCCGGGCATTGCCACCCGAACACCTACTCCCCGACGATCAGCCTTCGTACGTGAGTTCTTGGATATACGTTTTCGGAGTTTTGACGGTCTCGGCCCTGGCGATAGTGATCTTGTCCGGCACGTTACTTGCCCTCGAGGGCCCGGCCTGGTGGCATACCTCCAAAGTCGGGCTGTTCATCAACTCGACCCACCTCTGGAGCGTCGAGCTGTTCTTTCTCTTCATGGTGGTACACCTCTGGGGCAAGTTCGCAATGGCAGCTTGGAGGGGGGGCAGAGCCAAGACGTGGGTTACTGGAGCGGTTTCCTTCGCCGTATCAGTTGGGGCGGCGTTCACCGGGTATCTCTCCCAGCAGAATTTCGACTCGCAATGGATCGCCGTTCAAGCCAAGGACGGACTCAACTCGGTCGGGATTGGTGCCTACTTCAACGTGATGAATTTCGGCCAGATGTTCATGTGGCATATCGTCCTTTTGCCGGCCGTCGTGGGAATTCTGGTGGGCCTTCACATTTTGCTGGTGAGGCACAAGGGCGTCGTGCCCCCATTTGAGGAGGACGTAAGGAGTGGCCGTGGTTGATCAACTCTCCAAAGAGAAGTCATCGCCTAATTCGTCCGACGGGTCAAAGCGCAAGTGGAACCCTGACCGGGACGTCAAACCGTGGAGCGGTGGCTATTTCCGCTATGACCTAATCAAGGAGTTCGTCACCGCCCTTGCAGGGGTTGCAATACTGGTCGTCGCCTTAGCGGTGCTATTTTCGTCACCCGACAAGACTCCGGTCACGCTGCAGTCTTGGTCCCGCAGCGATCCCGTTGGCTTTGCGCAGACCGCCATCACCGAGCTCGACGGAACCTCCGCGACAGCGCACTACGGTCCTCCGTACAATACGACGCCGAATGCCGGCCAGACTTTGGGACCTGTGAGTCTCGCCAGAATTGCAGGCGCCAGGATTCCTGTAAACACCGCCGAGTCATTCGTGATTCAGCCCTTGGAAACACTGTCAGATCAGCCGAGCCTCGCAACCGCGCTTAAGCGATTCGCCTCAGCGACGAGCAGCGAACAGGCAAATTGGGAGAACTCGTACGAGTCCGCAGTCTCTAAGGCCACTTGGAACTCAGGCGCCCTGTCGGTGCCGCAAGGCTCGTACGGTCCTGTGGCGACCATGGTCTCCTCGCTGACAAATATGGCCAGGAGTGGCGCTCTAGACGGAGCGCTGCTGCGTTCTCATCAGTTCTACGACACCAACTACACGAAGCCCCTTTTGTTCCTCAACGACGGCAGCTACATGGCTAACGTAGCCGGAAGCGAGCATCTTCAGGGCACTCAATGGGGAATGATGAACGAGACAGGGTCTTTCCCGGGCCAGTCTTGGCTATGGCTTTACACGATGTGGTACCAAATACCGCCATTCTCACATTCAGGTAATGCCGATGCTCTGGTTTGGGCCACCATGGCGATTCTCACCCTCGCCTTTATCCTTGTACCGTTCATTCCAGGAGTCCGCTCAATTCCTCGAAGGATAAAACTCTACAAGCTCATCTGGAGGGACCACTACAGGTCCTAACGTCCTAGGACCCGGAATATACGCAAAGCCCCGCTTCTAAACCCCCTCAAGAAGCGGGGCTTTGCGATTCCGATGATTACTCGACGGGCACCTGCCAAGTCACCAGAGTGCCGCCCGAAGTACTTGAGGCAACCTCGCACTTGCCGCCCAGCGTCCTTGCACGGTCGTGCATATTGTGGACTCCACGACCTCCGGTGATGGTCGGAGTCCCGCCGATCCCAACTCCATTGTCCAAAGTCTCGAATCCGATCCACTTGGCGTCAGCAAATAGCCTCACGGTTACTTCAGTGGCTGCAGCGTGTTTGGCCACGTTCGAAAGCGCCTCCCTGAATGCGCTAGTCATATCGGAGATCATTTCCGGAGAAGAAACCGAGTCAACTGGCCCCTCGATGGACAATTGTGGCTTGAAGCCCAGTGATCGTTCAGCTTCCTTCGAGATTCCCAGAAACTGAGCCCTAAGCGAAGAGCCGTCCGAGCTGTTCATGTCTAGGTCGAAGATCGTCGCCCTGACCTGTCTTATCGTCTCATCCAGGTGGTCGATCTCGTGGCGAATTCGATCCTGGATCTCGAGTGAGTCGATTCGCTTGGCCACTGACTGAAGCGATAATCCCACCGCAAAAAGGCGCTGAATGACCGTGTCATGTAGGTCCCGAGCAATCCGCTCCCGATCTTCCGCCAGTGTCAGCTCCCTCACCCTCATGAGTAACCGGGCGTTGTCGATTGCAATCGCCGCCGCGGTCGCCAAGACGACCATCAGCGACTCGTCCTCCTCGGTGAACTCTTCGCCATCAAGTTTTTCGCAAAGATAGAGATTCCCGTACGCTTCGCCGCGAATTCTGATCGGTACCCCCAGGAACGATTTCATTATCGGATGATTGTCCGGGAACCCAACTGACCGCTCGTGATGCGAAATGTCGGTTAGTCGTATCGGCTGCGGGTCGCTAATCAGAAGTCCCAGCACTCCCTTGCCCGAAGGCAAGTCACCGATCGACTCGACCTCCTTTTCGTCAATTCCGACGGTAATGAAGTTGGCCAGCTTGTCTTTCCTGGCAGTAAGGACTCCCAAGGCGCCATATTTTGAACCGACCAAACTCGTTGCCTCTTTTACTATCCTCTCAAGAACCGAGGCCAGCTCCAGGTCAGATCCCACGGCGAGCACTGAGTTGAGCAGCGCGTCGAGTTTCGCCGGATCCTTTGTAGTCGCCTCATCCATCAATGACCCCTATGAGTAGTCGTAGTCACACAATACGCCTGGAATGTTTCCGCGCGAAGATACCCATATGACCATAAGCGTATTCCTACTTGATGACCATGACTTGGTGCGAACCGGAATCCGGTCACTTTTGGAGACCGAAGACGATATCCAAGTGATTGGAGAGGCGTCCTCGATAGAGCAGGCAAAAGACCGGATACCCGCCCTCATGCCGCAAGTGGCCATCCTCGACGTGCGACTCCCGGACGGCAACGGCATTGACCTCTGTCGGCATGTGAGGGATGCCCATCCGGAAATCGCTTGCCTCATGCTCACTTCGTTCGCAGACGACGAAGCACTGATGGCCGCGATCATGGCGGGTTCCTCGGGCTACGTTTTGAAGGATGTCAAGGGGACTGACTTCGTGAGTGCAGTGCGCTCTGTTGCTGCGGGAAAGTCCCTACTCGACCCTGGAACCACCAAGCGCCTTCTCGATCACCTCCGGCGACAAAACGAAAACGAGGACGTTCGTTCGAAGCTGACCCCTCAAGAGAGGGAGGTTCTCGACCTGATCGCCAAGGGCCTTACAAATAGGCAGATCTCAAACGAGATTCACCTTGCGGAGAAAACTGTGAAGAACTATGTATCGAACATATTGGCCAAGTTGGGAGTGGCCCACAGGACGGAAGCTGCAATCTACGCAGTGACTCACGACAATAAGAAATAGGGCTTCGTAAGAATTAATGCTTCGTCGGCTGGCCCGTCACTGCGAAGGTCTCCCCAAAACGACCTGGTATTCGGCAGCATATTTCTCAAGCATTTGGGCGAGAGACCAGTTCTTTGACTCAAGCTTCGCAATCTCGCGCAGCCCAGCGGACAAGGACTCGTCGGCTATCAGGCGCTCAATAGCCTCGGCGAACGAGGTAGGAGACCTATCCTTTACGATTACAGCGCAGCTCTCCGGGATAACATCGTTTATCCCATCCACGCCTGGAACTACCGAGGGTGTCCCCAACGAAAGCGCTTCAAGCAAGGAAAGGGGGAGGCCCTCCCAATCCGAAGTGGAGATCAAGCAATCCGCTGCACCCAAAAGCGCCGGAATGTCATCAACATTGCCAATGAACTCAACGTCCCCACCAGTTTCCTTGGCACGGGACACAAGATGTTCACGAAGCTCCCCCGAACCCGCTACGACAAATCTCACGCTCGGCAACAGCTCAGCAACTTCGATCAATAGGTCCCAGTTCTTCTGATCGGTGAGTCTCCCGACTCCGACTACTAGTGGTCGGCCAGATTGCGATACCCGAGACCTCATCGCTGAGATCCGATCCTCGGTGGCAGGCTCCAGGTTCGCCCCGTTTACGATTACCGAGAGGCGAGATGGCGGGTAGCCCGCTTCTTGCAGGGACCCGCCGACCGATGGCGCACAGGCAACAACGCGGGTCCCGGCAAGCTTGAGCATCCTTGCAGCCGACAAGTAGTCCGAAGGATTCAGCCCGTGCAGGGTTGTAATGTGCTTGGAGTCACTTCGAGCCGAGACCAATGCCATACGGGTCGCCAACGCGGCCCGAACATTGTGAGAGTGAACCAAATGTGGGCGAAGTTCTCCTATGGCATTCCGCACCTTCCGGACCGCTGCAACGGTCGCCAGACCGCTTCTGGAACCCAATGGGGCCTCGCGCCACACGCCGCCAAGTTCCTCGACCTTTGCGGACCACAGCCCAGGGGAGCTGACCACCATCACTTCGTCCAACCGGGAAAGAGCGTCCTGGGTTAGCTGCAGGACCATCCTCTCGGCCCCGCCAGGGTCCATCCCCGCTATTACGTGCAATATCCTCATGGCTTGGAGCCCGGCAGAGCGGGCTTGCGCTTACTTTTGGCCGACACTACGGCATTCCATGCGGCCAAATAGCCTTGCGCACATTTGGCGGAAGAAAACTCATCCGATATCCGAGCTGCGGCGTTATCGCCCATTATGAGTCTCTTTGAGTAGTTGCCGGCGAGATCCACCATGGCAGCCACGAGCTGCGCTCGATTGTTTGGTGTCACCAGAATTCCCGACCTTTCGTCCAAGGCTTCAGGAATACCTCCGATGTTCGATGCGATTACCGGCAGTCCTTCAGACATCGCCTCAAGCATCGCCAACGGAAGGTTCTCATTTGATGAAGGCAGCACGAATACGTCGGATGTCCTGAGGTAATCCCTCACGCCGGTCGTATATCCCGTGAAGCGGACCATTGTCGAAAGGCCCATGGAATTTACTTTGGACACTGCTAGGTCCTTTTCCTCCCCATCCCCAACCAGCAAAAGCTCTGCGCCAGGGATCACCTTGACGACATCGCTGAACGCATCAATGAGAAGCGGGATCTCCTTACAGGGAGCAAACGAGCTAACAGTTACAAAAGTCAGTGGCCTCTCGTGCTCGATCGGGCCGTCGCTTGCGGTGTCGCCGTCGCTCACGACTCCAGGCTTAGAAAAGTCGCTCACGCCTCCCGCCTTAGACCGCTCGCCGACAGATTGGCCCGGCTCTACGCCGTTGTGCACCACCTCGACCTTGCTTGAAGGGACACGAAGGGATCTTTCGAGAAAGCCGGCAATCGCAATCGATGGAGCTACCACTAAATCCATGCTGTTGGCGATTAAAGAATCGGCAACAAGGCGGTTATAACCATTCAGCCCGATAGGTCGCTTGCCGAGTCTCCCTTGCGGGACCCACTTGCTCGTCGCCGAGTCCGGCACACCGTGAAAAGTGACCAGCTTCGCCCAATTTCTCCGATATAGGGCCAATAGCATCGATGCCCTTCTGTCCTGGGCATGCACCACATCGGGCTGAAAATTGCGCAGTGCCCGAGCGATGGCTTGCGCTCCGGCAAAATCCTTCTTGGAGGACATTGAAACTTCGACGTGGAGATCTGAGATGTCTCCTGAGCCGGATTGGAACTTGGGACCGAAAACGCATATTTCAACCGCTGAAGGAAGCTCTCCCGACCTTTTCAACCGCTCCACACCTCGAGCAACTAGTACAGTCAGGTCGACAGGCCCACCGGACGATTGCGTCGATAGCATTGCGACCCTCACAGGGCTCTCCCAGATCTCCTTTTGTTCCGGACGAAATCAATGTCGGCCCCGGGAGCCAGGGCGTTTCGTACCCTTGAAATTGATATTCCGAGGGCGGACAGGAACCAGATCGGCGGGTAGTACTGCTCCGTAAGGAACATGGAGCCAACTACAGCCGCAACGAAGCCGGCGGCAATTGCAGTC
Organism: Acidimicrobiales bacterium; assembly: GCA_027451785.1. Classification (GTDB taxonomy): domain Bacteria; phylum Actinomycetota; class Acidimicrobiia; order Acidimicrobiales; family JAKAVM01; genus DAIDIS01. The sequence goes on along the minus strand of DAIDIS010000020.1, from coordinate 2,264 downwards.
TGCATGGCATTGAGTCTCAGGCTTCCCCTGATTGGCTTGCGGAGATCCCACCACGAATACGCTATGAACCCAAGAAAGAAGAGCTCTCCCGGCAAACCAAGCTCAGCCAAAATATTGAAATAAACGTTGTGAGTGGTAAGGACTCCTCCCCCATTGCCCGGAGACTGGCCGAAGCGGGACAAAGCCAGCGGGAAGTTTCCAGGGCCCACTCCCGAGATTGGCTGGCTCTCGAACTCTCTTACTGCAATCTTCCAAAGATAGAGACGATTGAGGGTATTGGTATTCGCTATGTGTGCCTTTTGGACAAACGCGCCTTGGATGATTGAGGCATCAAACGCATACACGATTGAAAATAAGAGTGCCGCCAGCCCGATGGCGCCAAACAACCAGCGAACTCGCACGCGCCGGGATAATAAAATCCAAGCTCCGGAGGCCGACAAGGCTACAAGCGCTCCCCTGGAGAATGTCGCACCGATACAGGCGATGATCAAAAGGAAGCAAATGAAAAAGAAGGTACCCTCGCGCTTAGTCTTGGCCCATCGCGCCTTGAAGATCGCCAGAGGCAATGTCGTCGCCAGAAGAAAACCGAAATCGTTTGGGTCCAAGATGGGTCCGGTTGCGCGCGACTGGGCACCGGATAGAAACGATTCTAAGCCGATAATGGCCGAAACTGTCGCTGCGACGACCGCAACCGTAACCAGCATTTCCGCTGTTTTCGGCCTGCCCTGGATTGTTTGAAGTACCAAGAAGAACAACACGAAGAAGATCAGGTACCGAAGCGAGAACTTCAATGCGACGCTCTGGTCTATGGCATTCGAATAGGAGACAAGAAGCCAGGAAAGTATTCCTCCTATCAACCAGAACTGTGGAGCCCCAACCAAACCACGCTTCCCCAATGTCCACTCGACCATCCAAGCCAGAACGGCAATGGCCCCTATTGCTTTGTCAATGGTGAGAGTGCCGGAACCCTTGGCCAAATAATTGGCGAAGAAGAAGCAGCCTGCCAATACCGCCACTGCGAAATTCAGCCGAGTAATCGCCAGTACAAGTATCGCCACAATCACTATCCCACCGAAGGCGTAGGTCGGAGAAGCCGCACCTAGGAAGCCAATAGCCAGGCACAAGAACGCTCCCAGTCCGCCCACTGCAATTCTCTTGTTTAGATCGGCTTCCCTTGACGGTAATAAGCCAAGGTCAAACCGCCTTGAGATCAATTCTTCCTCTCCTCTGGTGGCCTTGTGGTCGATGGAATCTTTTTAGGACGATTCCGCTAGGTTACCCCAGCGGAAGCTCCTCGATGATGCCCCAACCCTTGGCTATGAAACGTGGGAACCTACTCTGCGTAGATGGTCCCGCCCGAAGAGGCCAACCAGTATCCGGTGCCACTTGGGGCTTCGGCGATACCCACAATTGGGCCGTTGGTCGCCTGGCCACCGGTGGAACCGAAGAAGCCTGCGTCTCCGAAGGCGAAGACCCCACCGTCGGAGGCGATCTCCCAGTAGCCCTTTCCATCGGGGGTGGAAGTGGCTGCCACGATCGGCTTGTTCAGGGAGATCGCTCCGGTGGAACCGAAGAAGCCTGCGTCTCCGAAGGCGAAGACCCCACCGTCGGAGGCGATCTCCCAGTAGCCCTTTCCATCGGGGGTGGAAAAGACTGAGACGATCGGCTTCGCAGGGTTACTGGAGCTCGCGGATCCGTAGTTGATTGTAGGTACTGATTGCGTTACTTGCTGATTGGTTCCCGCCGAAAGAGTTGAGCTCGTCGTATCGTTCCCGCTGCCTTGTACCGGCCCCGCGGATACGGGACCCGAGGAGGTTGTTCCACCCGCACCACCACCGGAAGATCCGGCAACACTGATCGGACCCGCCGAGACGGCACCGCCGGAGCCGCTGGTGCTCCCCTGAGATCCGGATGCCGAAGGATTAGTGGAAGTGGTCGTCGCCGACGCCTGCGTCGTGGTGGTGCTTGGAGCCGCCGTAGTGGTGGTACTCGCTTGGGTTGTAGTCGTTGTAGGTGCGACTGTCGTCGTGGTCGGAGCTGCTGTGGTGGTGGTCGGAGCTGCTGTGGTGGTGGTCGTTGTCGAAACAGGTTGTGCATTCAGCGTGAAGTATCCGTTGCCGCTCATCGGGTTCACCTGCACGTTCCCGTTGGTGAAGTCCCTCTCGTATAGACCCTGTGAGTTGACGTAGTAGGCGCCCAGGGGGGTTCCCAGGTTGTAGTGGAACTCAGGGAAGTCGTAAGTGGTGTCTCCAGAGCAAAAAACC
>DAIDIS010000019.1 GCA_027451785.1 Acidimicrobiales bacterium | reverse complement strand
CGGGGTTGGCCATCGCGGGGATTCTGGTGTGCCTCTCGCCTCTTGCCCGCAGCGCGCTGGACTTCGGAGTACTGATGGTAATTGCGGGTGCTGCGGCCGGTTCGGTGAGTGCCAGCAGCGGACGATTGGTGGTCGGCTGGTTTCCCGCCGAAAAGCGCGGACTTGCGATGGGAGTCCGGCAAGCCGCCCAACCTATGGGAATGGCGTTGGCAGCGTTGGTTTTACCTTGGATTGCAAGTGCCCATCCATTTAGAGATGCCCTTGTCGTGCTCGGGATACTTTGTGCTATCTCCGCCGCTTTGGTTGCGGCATTCGCCAAGAACCCGTCTGCAGCGACTTTTCAAGCCTCCCGGAAGCAATCGGTCTCTCCATATCGCGAGTCCACTTTGTGGCGGGTGCACTTCGCCAGTGCATTGTTGGTCGTGCCCCAGTTTGCCGTAGCGGCATTCGGACAGGAGTTCCTGCAATCTGCAAAACACTGGACACCCATAGGTGCGGGCAGAGCCTTGGCGGTAGTCGGCCTGGCGGGCGGGGCGGGAAGGTTGATCGTAGGGAGTTGGTCAGACCGCCTCGGGAAGAGACTTACACCTATGAGATGGATCGCTGTCGCGTCTACTGTCGCCATGATCGTTCTTGGATTCGTCGTCGGCGCGAGCGCTGGAATCGTCATCGTGGCAGTGGGAGTCTCTTCGGTGATCTCCGTAATAGATAACGGGTTGGGGTCTACCGCTTCCGCCGAAATTGCAGGGGGTGCTTGGGCGGGACGAGCCCTCGGAGTACAGGTAACCTCCCAGAACCTGGCAGGTTTCGCTACGCCGATTATGGTCGGCGCAATTGCAGGGGCCTACGGGTACGGGGCTGCGTTTTTGGCCTGTGCGGTTTTCCCGGCGCTTGGGATTTTCGCAGTTCCGGTCAAGTATGAGAAGTCTTCGCCGAATGAGGTATCGGAAGGGCCACAATCCATCGCTGAGCAACCGGCAAACCTTGCCTGAGAGATGCTACAGTTCGACTCGTTTTTTGTCGGCGCGCTCACGCAGGAAGATCTCAACGCATATATCTTTGTACCCATGGGAGAACTCAGAGTAGTTTTAGCTACGAAAAGATGAGTCAACTTCGCTTAGATCCCATGACGGGGCGATGGGTCGCCATCAGCCAAGAGCGATCCGCCCGGCCCGGAGCATTCATGACCGCAATGCTCCCAGTTCAAACAGATACCTCTCGTCCCTGCCCCTTCTGCCCTGGCAACGAGGAAGGTCCCGCTGTCCTGGAAATCCCGGACGGGGACTCACGGCATTGGTCCGTGAGGGTAGTTGAAAACGCGTTCCCAGCATTCGAGGGCAACGCAGCAATGGTGGTCAACCATCGTGGCCCGGTTTTTACCGAAGCTCCGGCCAGCGGAGTCCACGAGGTCCTGATTCTTTCACCCGACCACGAACGAACTTGGGCTCATCTCTCGGACGGTCAAGTAAGCAAGGTAATGGTCGCGATCAGGGACCGGATGGAAGCCCACTCCAGGACGCTCGGCCTTCGCAACACTCTTGCCATCGTCAACTCGGGACGTGAGGCCGGAGCCTCGATAGAGCATCCACACGGGCAACTGCTCGGGATGTCATTCGTCCCAAGGGAGATGTCCGAGGAACAGGCAGGATTCGGCCGCTTCGCCGGTAACTGCCTACTCTGTACTGCGCTGGAGGCCGAAGAGGATGCCAGACATCGGCTGGTTGACTCCAACAAGGACCTGGTCGTCACCTGCCCCTTCTGGTCCGGAATGCCATTCGAGATGTTGGTGATACCGAGACGGCACGGTGCGCACCTTTACCAGTGCTCCGACGAAGAGGTTTCGGCAGTGGGCATTGCCATCAGAGACATGTTGCTGCGCCTTGAGCAGGTCGTGGGTCTTGCTCCCTATAATCTCGTCTTCCATACGGCTCCATACCGAGCGACGGGTCCCTATCACTGGCATGTCCATATCTGGCCGAAGCTAACTACGAAGGCCGGCTTCGAGATGGGTACCGGAGTAATGATCAACGTTGTACCGCCCGAAGAAGCTGCGCAGGCTATGCGTATGCCGGTCAACGCGACATAGCCCCGTTGAGGGCGGACCCACGGCGTGCAAATCCCGGCTGAACTGTTCGACTGGATAGGTCCGGCATTTGCCGCCAGGTGCCTCGATTGGAAGGCATCTCCGATAGGAGCCTTGCTTACCTCTAACGGGATAAGCATTGCGGAGGTTCAAACTTCACTCTATGACCATCCGCTTGGCGCTGAAGAGCTTTCCGCCCCTTGGGAACAGGCTCTGGCCGCCGGAGAAGGTGGGTTCCTCGCATTTGCGGTCTATTGCTACCTCAGCGCACAGACGAAATGGGAGCTCAGCGTCGAGTACGACACCATCACAACCTTCGTGACCGCTGTGACCAGCGCCGCCACAGAGTATTTCGCTAAGTGCAGCCCCGAGGAGTCAAAGCTGACGGCAGCGGCATTACGACTCGCTTCAACGCTGACCGACTGCATGGCCGTTGAGAATGGGCTGAATTGCTCATGCCCAGTTTCGATGGTCGATCACGCCGATAAGGTTGTAGAGGCTACGAACTCGATAATCGAGGACCTCAATTCGCTGCAATCGGGCAAGACCGACTTCCGGCCATTTCTCCTTCAGGTGGCCTCAGGGCAGAATCTTTACTTCGAATGCATGGCAGCGGCAGCCCGCGCCACTCTGGCTTGGATCGAACGTGATCCTGAATCCGAAAGGATCGTCCGGGACGCCCGGACTTTCCTCGAAAAGGCCAGAGTTTCCCCGGAACTCTCATGCGACGTCTACGCTGGAGAGCTAAAACCTCACATCATCTCCTTGGGCGAGATCGAGGCCCGCATTTCCTCCAACAAGGGCGAGCTTGAAATCAGCGACGGCCGGATGGTCTATTGCTATCCGTTCTCGTGGCGGCCGTCCGGCCTTGACACCTTCGCGGATCGAGGGTCCGGGAGTGGCGCCTCTGCCGGACAAATTACTGGAAGCCGCGCATCCGCTGGGAGCCGCGCATCCGCCGGACAAAATCCCGGTCTCGCTACCGGAGAGAATGTAAATATCGGAGCTTCTGCATCGGATGCCCCGGCAAGTACGCTCGCAATCGTAAGAAGCGCATTTCCCGATGCTCAGGATATTCCTCTTTCCGAGATATGGAGCTCTCGACTCTACTCATGTGTTTCCGTAGAATTGCCCGCTCTCACGATAACAACTACTGCCGGCGAGACTCTCACTGGACATAGCGCACAAATACGTTTCGGCGTTCAAGGTAATCACTACATCCGGATCGAAAGGGACCTTTCGGACTGTTCAATGCATCACCTGAATCAGGCTATGCGAAGAGCAAGTGCGGAAATGGGCGACGAAGAAATTGAGGACTCTTCGGGAAACAAATACAGCAGATTCATTGAGTACGCCCAGTTCCAGATATCCAACGCGCTGGAACAGCTCAAAACGGCGGAAAGCCCAGGCTCTGCGCCGACTCAACCCACCGGCTCACCATCGCAGAAAGAAGCCACCTATTCATCTGCGGCCACCTCCTCTTTGTCGGCGGGACATACCTATATCGAGATTCGTGACGCATCGGTGGGCGAAGACCACCGGATGGCCGGGGCCGATGAAGTGACCGAACTTGGCGGCAGCCTCTTTTTTCAGCCGTTGCAACCTCTGGCATCCTCACTAGAGGAATGGGTGCGCCGTCCTGACCCTGAAGATCTCGAGAACCTTTTCGGGTCGGCGGGGTTCAGGGGGGACTTGGCGGTGAGAACATCCGATACCACCGTATTCTTCATGCCGGGAACACCGAACTGGGTGTGTATCGGCTACTCCGAGATGGCGGAGTTCGCCGCGACAGCTGAAAATCTTCTTCTCTATTGGAAGCACAGACTTTCGCGATTGAAGGAAACTGCCGTTGAAGAGTTGCGACGGGCTGAGTTCGAACTTGCGGGACACCCGACCCGATACGGGAATCGGCAACGCGTAGCTGACCTTGAGCGCACGAGAGCAAGGCTTCAATCGGTCGTCTCCGAAGTCCGATCTGAGTTGGGCATTCTTCACTCGTCCGAGTTGTGCAAACCTCCGGCCCATCGGGAGTTGCTTGACAGGCTCTATTCAACCTCCAGCATCCAAGGAGCGCAGGCCGACATCGACTCTCTGATCGATGAGGTGAGCGCGCTCTACGAGCGAGTCGAGAGCCTGGTGGAGATCATGGAGGAAAGGCGCCGTACCCGCTACGACATGTCGCTTCAGGGAATTCTTGCGATACTCACCGTCACCTCGGTGGCCGGAGTAATCAGCTTGCTTAATTCTCTTTTTGTAGAGCCGAACACACCGGTTCTGGTGTTCGGCAGATCGGTGGAGATTGCCACCTTGATCGCTTTGTTCATTGCGGTAATCGGTGGCTGGTACGTGCTTGCCCGCAAGATCATGAAGCTCTGAGGCTTGGAGTGCAGTTCGTCGTTGCGAGCGACTTGAACGATCCTGTACTTAGGAAGCTTTATCGCGACGTCCTTAGCCCGATGTTCGCCGACAACGAGCTGATCGGTGAGGATGAAATGGTGGCCTCCCTATCGGCCGGTAATTTCCCTTCCGAGACCGTTGAAACGCCCAACGCAGCGAGCTCTGCGGGAATCGTGGTACTTGACGAACACAAAGACCCGATCGCGTGTGTGATCGGCGAGTGGTTCCCGTCGAGCAGAGCGCTGCTGATCTCGTATTTGGCCGTAGCTCCGCAGGCTCGGGGGAAAGGGCTAGGGACGGAACTGATTGCAAGAGCACTCGACCAATGGCCTCGACGATTCTCACCACTCCTCATCCTTGGTGAGGTTGAGGACCCCCGATTCTTCAAAGACGACTCAATCAAGGGCAACACCTTGGACCGCCTAAGGCTTTACGAGCGACTGGGTGCCAAGTTCGCAGACATCAACTATTTTCAACCATCGCTGGGCCCGTCCAAGCCGCGCGTTAGGAACTTGCTGTTGACCGTTGCCTACATTGCATCGGATTGTCTACTCGATCACCAATCTCACCTGCCCGGCAGCCAAGGCGATAGCGGCGGCGGCAGTGCAGACAACGGCGAAGCCTACGAAGCGCCCCTGCCCGGCAGCCAGGGAGGGGTCCAAAGGGTCAAACCCGGGATTCTAAGCCGCTTTATCGTCGAATACTTTTCCGCCGCCGAACAGCTCAGCCGCGACCATCCCTTTGGCGATAAACCGTCCAGCCGCGACCATCACATCGGAGGCGGATGGCCCGACCACGAACTGGCTGGGCTGATTGCAGAGTGCGACGCTAAGGCAGGAGTACTCCTTTATCAGACTTGGAGAGAAATCAGGCGATCCTCGTCCGCTTAGCCCTGCTCGGCCTGTGACCCGGAGGGTTAGGGTCGACCAGCTCGAACCAGAAGAATCCGTATGATCCCATCGTCACCGAGTAGGGCACCGCACCGATCACCGGGAACGAGGACCTACCGAGCATCTCCACCGGAATCTTCCCCTCCCATCGGGAAAGGTCCAGGGAAGCAGGTTGTGCGACACGGCTCAAGTTGTTGACGCATATGACTGTAGATGCAGCCCTATGTTCGTCGGCCTCAAGCGAACGGGCATACGCGAATACGGCCGGGTTCTCGGCATCGATCATCTCCAAGGTGCCGAGGCCGAAGACGGGATGATCCCGCCTAACCGTGAGCATCTCTCTCATCCAGTGAAGGAAGGAGTTGCGGTCCCTGACCTGCGCCTCGACGTTGACCGCCTGGTAGCCATAGACGGGATCCATCAGGGATGGAAGGTATAGCTGGGCGAAGTCAGCCTTTGAGAAGCCGCCATTGCGGTCGGGAGTCCACTGCATCGGAGTACGCACAGCGTCCCGATCACCCAGGTAGATATTGTCGCCCATGCCGATCTCGTCGCCGTAGTAGATGATTGGGCTGCCTGGAAGCGAGAGCAGCATTCCGTTCATCAACTGAGCAAGGAATCGGTCGTTGTCGATCAATGGGGCAAGGCGCCTGCATATTCCCGCATGGCGCTTGGCCCTGGGGTCGTTCGCATAGGTGGCAAACATGAAATCGCGCTCGTCCTCAGTGACCTTCTCCAAGGTGAGCTCATCGTGGTTGCGGAGGAAAATCCCCCATTGGCAGCCGTCCGGGATTTCCGGAATCCGCTTGATGATGTCGGCCAGTGGATACCGATTCTCCCTCCTGACAGCCATGAACATCCGCGGCATCAAAGGAAAGTGGAAGCACATGTGGCATTCGTCGCCATCGCCGAAGTAGCTGACAACGTCTTCAGGTAGCTGGTTCGCCTCAGCAAGAAGCACCTTGTTGGGGTAGAGCTTGTCCACTTCGGAGCGGAGGCGCTTCAAGTATGCGTGTGTCTCGGGAAGGTTCTCTCCATCGGTGCCATCCTTCTGGTAGAGGTACGGCACGGCGTCTAACCTGAACCCGTCCAAGCCGACGTCCAGCCAGAAGCGGACGACGTCGAGCATGGCTTCGCCGACCTCGGGATTCTCATAGTTCAGGTCCGGTTGATGGGAATAGAAGCGATGCCAATAATACTGCTGGCGGACATCATCCCAAGCCCAGTTGGACCTCTCGACGTCGGTGAAGATGATTCTGGCATCAGGCCATCTGGAATCGTCGTCTCCCCACACGTACCAGTCGGCCTTGGGGTTGTCCCTGGATGACCTGGACTCGACGAACCATGGATGAGTATCCGAAGTGTGGTTGACGACCAAGTCCGCCACCACCCGGATCCCACGACGGTGAGCCTGATAGACCAGGTCGGCTACGTTCGCTAGATCCCCGTATTCCGGCAGGACCGTGAAGTAATCGGAGATGTCGTAGCCGCCGTCTCGCAGCGGAGACTTGTAGAAGGGCAGGAGCCAGAGGCAGTCGATACCGAGCCATTGAAGGTAGTCGAGCTTTGAGGTGAGACCCTCCAGGTCGCCGGTGCCGTCGTCGTTGGAGTCGAAGAAGCCTCTGACGAGAACCTCGTAGAAGACAGCGGTCTTGTACCAATGTGGGTCATCGGACAGCTTCCGACGAGGCTGGGCCCTACCGGCCAATGAAGTTGGCCTTTCCCGGACCGTTTTCCAGGAACGACTTCACACCGATCTCAGCGTCCACCGTGGAGAACGCGTCAACAAAAAGCTCCTTTTCGAGCTTCAACCCATCCACCAAGCTCATGCTCATTCCGTCGTCGATGGCCTTCTTCGAGAGGGCCTGAGCGACGAGGGCACCTTTGGCCAATGACTCCGCCAACTCAAGCGACGCAGAAAGAACTTCTTCATGCGGAACGACCCTGTTGGCGAGACCGACGGCAAGTGCCTCCTGTGCACTCAGCATCCTTCCGGTCATAAGCAGGTCTTTGGCGATCGAAGGTCCCACCAGCCTGGGCAGCCGCTGGGTACCCCCTCCCCCACAAATCACTCCCAACAATACTTCCGGCTGGCCCAGCTTCGCCTTCTCGGAAACCACACGGAGATCGCAGGCCAGCGCCAGCTCGCAACCGCCTCCCAGTGCATAGCCGGAGATTGCAGCGATCGTGGCCCTCGGCAGTGCGGCCAACCGATCCAGGCTTGAATGGAAGGTTTCGGCTATGGTGCCTGCCACTTCGGGGCCGGTGAACTCGGTGATATCGGCACCAGCCGCAAAGATCTTGTCGCCACCATAGACCACCACGGCCCCCGGAAGGTCCTCCTCCAGGCGTCCGACCACCTCGCCGAGTTGGCGAACCAGCTCTATCGAAAGCGCGTTCATCTTGGGCCGGTCCAGGCGGATAATCGCTACGCCCGATTCCAGGCGCTCAAGCGTTACGAAGTTGTCAGCGGGGCTCTCTGTTGCAACCATGGATCGAACGATACCGGGTAACTCGGTCACCATTGCAATTTACCCAGGCACCGAATCAATTATCGGGCACCGGAAGCCTTAGCTGACCGCTTCTTTATATAGCTCCTCTGCGGCCTGATAGGGATCGATCTCACGGCCCTGAAGGCGCTTTTTGATACCTGAAAGCTCTCCGGAGTCCAAGAGATTTTTCATCTTCGAAGCCAGCGTTCTCGACATCATCGACACCAGCTCGTCCTCTATCCGCTGAAGCCTTCTTGTCTCAAGCTCTCCCGAGGCGCTCAGGTGGTCCCGGTGCTTTTCGATTTGCTCCCATAGCTGATCCACCCCGTCACCATTGGCTGCGACCGTCTGAACGATCGGGGGCCTCCAGGACTTCTCAGTGGTGCCCATGTCCAGCATGAGCTCCAAATCCCTGACGGTCTCTCTAGTTCCCGGCCGATCCGCCTTATTGACTACAAAAATATCCGCAACCTCCATTAGCCCCGCCTTTGCCGCTTGCACTGCATCCCCCCAGCCAGGGTTAACCACGACACAGGTCGTGTCCGCCATGCCAGCCACCTCCACTTCGACCTGCCCCACTCCAACCGTCTCGACAATTACGCAGTCGAAACCGGATGCGTCAAGCACTCGGATCGCCTCGGGAACCGCCACCGCCAGCCCTCCCAAGTGTCCTCTAGTCGCCATCGACCTGATATACACACCGGGGTCGGTCGAGTGTCCGCCCATTCTCACTCGGTCTCCCAGGATCGCCCCACCGGAGAAAGGCGACGTGGGGTCGATCGCCACCACCCCGACCAGACCTCGCTCACGGGCCTTTGAGATCAGCCTGTCGGTCAGGGTCGACTTGCCTGCGCCGGGAGCCCCTGTAATGCCGACCGTATAGCCATTGCCCGCCAACGGATAGACGATCTTGGAAACCTCAACCGCCGCGGTTCCGCCGGATTCCACTTTCGATATCACCCTCGCAAGGCTCAACCTGTCCCCTTGGCGCGCTGAATCCACCAGCTCGCGTGTAGGTGAGTTACGGGTAATCTTTGCGGCCAACTTAGGGGTGTTCCTTTCCGGCAAGCACTTCGAGGCTCGGGCCCCCTGCGCGGGCTTGGCGCCCAACGAGAGCGTTAAACTCTATGGACGTCAGCACCTAAGCTCGCAAGTTTGCCGGCGAAGTCCTCGTAGCCCCGGTCGACGTGATGAGCACCGGAGACAAGGGTCTCGCCCTCTGCCACCAGGCCGGCTAGGACCAAGGCGGAGCCCGCTCGGATATCGGGCGCTCTTACCTGTGCCCCGGATAGCTTTGGCACGCCTCTGACGACGGCATGATGCCCTTCGGTCCTGATATTGGCTCCCATGCGGCGCAGCTCGTCAACATACCGGAACCTTCCCGAGAAAAGGTTTTCGGTCACAATCCCTACCCCGTCAGCAACCGCCAGCATCGTAACCATCAGGGGCTTGTAGTCAGTAGCCACTCCCGGATAGGGCAACGTCGAAACATCGGTGGAGAAGAGCTTTCCTTCAGAGGATGCCCAAATCCCGCCCGGGGCCGGGGAGATTCGCATACCCATGTCGGCCATTTTGGCGATGAGCATGTCCAGGTGATCAAAGCGCGCACCCTCGACGGTTATCTCCCCTCCCGCCAAGCCGACCGCCGCCAGGAACGTAGCCGCCTCAACCCTGTCCGGTATCACCGTGTGCGAAGTGGGCGATAGCTCGTCCACCCCTTCAATCTCGATTCTGGAGGTTCCCGCCCCTTCAATCCTGGCCCCCATGCAGTTCAAGAACGTTGCAAGGTCTGAAATCTCAGGTTCTCTGGCGGCGTTCTCGATCAACGTCGTTCCCTTGGCCAAGACAGCGGCCATCACAAGGTTGTCAGTAGCGGTATGCGACGGGAACTCCAGGACGATCCTGGCTCCCTTCAGCCGGTCCGCCCGGCACTCGACGTACCCGTGAGAAGACTCGACGCTCGCTCCCATGGCCTCTAAGCCCTTCAGGTGAATGTCTATTGGCCGGTGGCCGAAGTCGTCGCCTCCCGGCATCGCAACTTTGGCCCTACCCAGGCGGGCCACGAGCGGACCCAACACAACAATCGAAGCCCTCATCATTTCAACTAACTCGTACGGGGCTTCCGGGACTATCGCTTCCGGAGTATTTATCGACAAGGTACCCGCCGCCACGGCCTTGACACCCCTTTCGGATGTCCTTTCGGTCCTACCTCCGGACTCCTCATCTGGCTCTCCGCTGTCGCCCTCCGCCAAAGCCGACGAGTATGTGACCTCTACTCCCATCGAGCCTAGGAGCTGCGCCATGATCCCAACGTCCACGATTGCCGGAACGTTCTTCAACTCGTGAGTCCCGGTTGCCAGAAGACACCCCGCCATCAGCTTCAATACCGAATTCTTGGCCCCAGAGACACTCACGGAGCCCGAGAGTCTTGGTCCCGGCCTTACCTGAAAGGTGGCGGAATCATCCCTGCGAAACATCTCCACAATCCCGTACCATATCGGAAAGACCGGCGGTTGGTCACCACGACCTCGCCTCCAAGGTTGGGCCGATCAACGAAGAATCCTGATGCCGAAGCTGGTTGTTAACAAAAAATTGAGCCTGGAGGACCTGGAGCGAGCGACGTCACCTCGCACCGGGCTCGTCTTCGAGTCCTTGTCCGAATCCACCGGCTCCAAACCCAATACCCGCTCTTGGGAGTTCACTTGGACCAAGGGACCTTTCAAATCGTATCGGCGAACCGTCTCGGCAACGCCCACCAGCGCCGATAAGACACCCTCCACAAGCGCCGACCGGACTGCCCCGACAAGCGCCGATAAGACAATCTCCACCAGCGCCGACCGAACGTTCTTGGTGACCCAGACCGTCGAATACAAGTACTCGTACGTGTGGTGGTCAGCTCTGTTTATCCCTACCGTTCGCCGGGCTCTTGGCCGAATCGACTACGACTCCCGAACCAGGCCGCCTTGGTGGCTCCCCCCTGAGGCCCTGGGACCAAGGCAAGTGAATGTCCTGGCCCAAATCGCGATCGCCGCCACCATCATCGGCTATTTGGTGTCCTTGATTACTCAAACCGTTACTTATGTGGCCCGGGACTTTCACGCATCGAACGGAGCGATAGGGAACACGCTTTCGATCGTGAGGCTCGATGCGATTCTGTCTGCTGTCGTAATGCTCATGGCCGACAAGAGAGGCCGCAAGCCCATACTCATATATTCAATCGCCTTGGGTTGCGCTATTTCCGCACTCGGGTCCTTTGCTCAATCCATGTATTGGCTCGGAATCAATCAGACGATTGCGAGCAGCTTCTTTACGACCGCGCTCATCTTGGCCACCGTCTATTTAGCCGAGGAGATGCCCGCTGGCTCGCGTGCCTTTGCGTTAGGGGTAATTACTGTTTCCGGTGCCCTCGGAGCTGCCATACCGGTCATGTTGTTAAAGGTTGCCGCGGCTGGGAACAACGGGTGGAGGGTGCTTTTTGCTCTCTCGATAGCTGGGTTGGCGTTTATCCCGTCACTGTCGAGGAGCCTCCCGGAGACCGATCGGCACCTAAAGGCGGTTTCGCGCCCCAAGGCCCGGGCGAGGCTTTCACAATACAAGGGCAGGATTGTCCTCGTAGTGCTGATCAACCTGCTTACCAACGCCTTCTCCAACCCAGCTTCCCTCTTTTTGAACCAGTTCCTAAGAACGGAGCGCCATTACGCTCCTTCGGCGATCTCTCTTTTCGTCCTTGTCACGTATTTCCCTGGCGTGATCGGCCTGGTGGTGGGCGGAAGGCTGGCGGATATTTTTGGCCGGAGGGTCGTAGGTTCCGTAGCGCTCGTTGCAGGAAGCGGTATCACCGTCCTCTCCTACTTCGCGTTCGGCTGGAAAATGTGGCTACTCCGTATCGTAGGTATCGCCATCGGTACGGCTGTGATCCCAACGCTGAACGTCTACTCACCCGAGCTGTTCCCAACTTCGCTCAGAGGAAAGGCCAACGGGTTCTTAAATGTCGCCGTTAGAGCCGGGACGGTGACAGGACTTCAAGTCGTGGGCCGTTTTTCTTCTGCCCTGGGCGGGATCGGAGGAGCCATGGCGGTCCTCTCGGTAGCGCCGATCATTCTGGCGGTTCTCCTGATCTTCGTGTATCCGGAGACAGCGAGGATGCAGCTCGAAGCCATCAACCCCGAGGACGGTGAAGATTGAGGAACCTATCAGTCCTGGCAATCTCGTCATCCACGGTTTCAGGGCTGGACCAACCGTGTCCTTCTCCTTCGTAAACGACGTACTCGACTCGCCGACCAGAGGCCTGAACCCTGTCGACCAGTAGGTCGGACTGAGCCTTTGGCACCACCTTGT
>DAIDIS010000018.1 GCA_027451785.1 Acidimicrobiales bacterium | reverse complement strand
TGATGTCTCGAATCCAATTACCCGTTCCTTGTCGAGAGGTTGGGCGCCCACAATCGCAGGATTCGACCCACAAATACAGTTCGTCGACGAAGAAGATGTTGTGCGCTCAATCGAGTTCGTGGTCAACCGAGAGCTCCCTGGGGTTTACAACGTTGGGGGTGACGGACTCCTCCCTTGGAGCGAAGTTGCCGCCATCTGCCATGCCAGGATGCTTCCGTTGTCGCCCATCTGGACCGACAAGGCCGCATGGCCACTGAGGAAATTGGGCATCGTGGATGTTCCACCGGAAACCTTGCGAATTCTCAGGTACGGTCGCGGCCTGGACAACTCACGCCTGAAGGAAATGGGCTTCGAGTACCACTTCACTTCGGCAACTGCGGTAGAGGACTACGCCAAGACCATGAGGATCAATAAGGCAATAGGTTCCAAGGAGCACGACTATACCTACGACCGGGATGTCGAGACCTTCTTTCATCACTCGAAAGCGATAGTCCGCAACTGACGGCTTAGAAGCGACATGCCTTGGGCATTGTCATTGCCAATCCTCAAAGGGTCCATTCCCCAACCTGCGAAGGCAGGTCGCTGATCCATCTTTGAATGAGTTCCTCTCGCCTGGCCGACCACTCCTCCGCCGTTATCCCGTGGCGGATATGGTCTTCCCAAATCCCGTTGATCTCCAGAAAGCCTTTTGCAAGGCCCTCTTCCCTGATCCCAAGCTTCTCCACTACTCGCCGACTCGCGAAATTCCGCGGAATTATGGAAATCTCGACCCGGTGCAGTCCCAGCACTTCGAAGGCGAACCTCAAGACAACGACCACCGCTTCAGGCACATATCCATTTCCGGCAAGCGCTTCGTCGACCCAATAGCCGATGGTTGCACTCTGCATGGGGCCTCTTTGAATCGAGAGCAAGTTGATCTCGCCCGCAACCTTGTTGTTGACGAATATGCCGAACCCGTGGCCGGTCCCCAGCTGGCGTTCCCTCTGGCGCATCCCACATCTCGCAGCGAACGCTCTTCGGTCGTTCGTGACGTCGATTCGGTCCTGAGGTGGCCTGGGCTCCCACTTGACCAGCCATTCCTTGCACCTGTTACGGATCTCGCTCCACTCGTCGAAGTCCCTGGCAACCAGGGTACGCAGCACCACTCTCCTGCCTTTGATTTTCTCCGGAAAGGCCCGCTGGATCACAGTGACACCCTACGCGATTCCTACAAGCTTTGGGGGGAAACTTCACGCCCTTGTTGGATATCGGCTCGGGCGTAGGCCGTCTCCAAGGAACTACTTCTCCATTATCTCCATAGGATTAGCACAAATTACTTCTGTCATAACATTCAACTAAAGCCATCATTACGAACAATCGATTCCCTGCGCATGGGAGAAGGATTGTCGTGGAATATTGGACCATTATTGCGGCTAATTCCTATAGACTTTGTATGCGACTTATCTGCATTCATTGTCGCTAACCTGCCGAGATTTTTCCTCCACTTCCCTCGCTCCCGCGCCCAATTTGAGGATCTGGGCGAGTTGAGACCGCACTGTAGTAGGAAGCCCAGTTCGACAACTGGGCACGTCTTGCTCGAATGGAGGACATGTGCCTGAAGTATCTGTGCTGATTCCGGCCTTCAAAGCGCACCACCTTGACCTTGCCATTACTTCGATCTTGGCTCAGACTTTCAAGGATTTCGAGGTTATAGTCGCCGACGACTCCGACGGTTTTGAGATTGAGTCTGTGATGGAGAAATGGGAGGCTGATCGGAGGATTATATTCTGCAAAGCGCCCCGACCGAAGTATCTTTGGTCAAGTTGGGATTACCTAATTGAACGTTCGGAAGGCCGCTACCTAAAGTTCTGCTTCGACGACGACTTTCTGATGCCAAGATCCTTGGAGTATCTGGTTGCAGCCTCAAAGTCGTACCAGGTACCCATTGCGTTCCATTATCGTTCGGTCGCAGATTTTGACGGGCTAGCAATGCAATTGAGGTCAAATCCAGCGACCAGGATGGTCCCAATGGGCCAGACCACCGAGTTTCAGGGAGCAGAGATCGCCAGAGCGGTCATTGGAAACTCCCACAACGTCGTCGGCGAGCCCACTTGCGTCCTCCTGGATGCGAATGCCGTGAAGCCACTTGAAGTGCCTTTTGGCTTTCATGGCAGGAGGATGCTTTACCTGACTGACGTCGGTCTTTATATGACCCTTGCGGATTCCGGTGCGAACTTCGCTTGCGTCGGTTATCGAGGCTCGGTCTTTAGGTCGCACGACAACCAGACCTCGTCGTCGTCTTGCGCTCTCTTTTCAGCTGGACAGTACGAGTGGGAGATGTTCGCCAGATGGGCTGCCGATGAAGGGCTGATTGAAGAGGATGAATATCTTTCCGTCATGGCCGATCTCCTGGATCGATATGAGCGATACGGCGAGGACTTTCCGGAGCTGAAATCGTTCCTGGAAATGGGAGGGCGGAGATGTATCGACGGCCGCTATCTCGGTGAAGAGTTCATGACGATTTTAGAGGAAGCAGATAAGCATGTGGAGGAAGAGTTCTTCGGGCTCGAGTCCGTCTCTGCCGCAAGCAGACTGAGCATTTGAGGCGGAATCTTCTTGCGCCCGACGACCACGAGGTCTCCCTGCCTAGCCATAAGGCGTTTCCTGCCGGAGTCCACAGGTTGGAAAACCTAGATAGAGATTTCGCTTTCTTTGGAGCGGAGCCGCGGCTCAAGGAATCCATCGGGAAATCCAACTCGTCGATGCCTGACATCGAGGCGTTTCTGCAGAATTCCCGGGTTTTCTTCGAAGCCCACCAGTTCACCAATTCAGGGCCGGTCTGCCTGGCGCTGGAAGCTGCACTCGCCAAGTATCACCAAGTCAAGTATGTCGTTGCATGCTCTTCCTGGTTCTGGGCTTTGGCATTGGCGGTCAAGGAATTAGCGATTCCGACAAAATGCGAGGTCGTTATTCCTTCTCTTGCCCACAGTCGGCAAGCCGACGTCGTGGCCTGGGCAGGGCTTGTCCCGAGACTCTGTGAGGTCGACGAGGCAACTCTGACTATGACAGAAGAAACGGTAGCAAGCGCCATAAACGACCAGACGGCGCTAATTCTTCCCGTCCACTCGATAGTCGGATGCGCGCCGGTTGGCCAGATCTTCAATCTAGCGGCAAGCCTCGGGATCCCTGTCCTGGTTGACGCCTTCGAGTCTGTCTACAACACCCTGGATGGAAGGCGGGTAGGAGGCTGGGGAGACGCAGAGGTTTTCAACCTTCATTCGTCCAATCTCATCAACGGCTTCGAAGGCGGCTAGATCACTACCAATGACCCGCAAGTCTACAAACGCCTTAGGGTTGCCAGGGGGTTCGGATTCACAGGCCACGACTTAGTCGAGCAGCTGGGTTTCAACGCAAAGCTCAATGAAATACATGCTTCGATGGCTCTCGCCTGCCTGAGCGCACTCGAAGTCAATATCGAGCACAACAAGCGGATCTACCGCTCGTACTGTAATCTTCTGCGCAAACTCCCCGGCTTGCGTCTCATTGAATATAGGGACGAAGAGACACCAAGCTACAAGACGATCGTCGTGGAAGTGACCGACAAATGGCCGCTCTCGCGGCAGGTCACTCTGAAACTCTTGAATGCCGAAGGAGTGTTGGCAACGCCATACTACGGCCCGGCACTGCATCAAAAAGCTCCCTGCTACCAAACCAGGCTTGACGACGCTCCCATTACTAATTGCCTGGCGGAACGATTGATGTTGTTTCCGAGCGGCGCCAGAGTGACGATCGAGGACGTGAAGGTCGTCATAAGCCTTCTTGAGGACATCAACTGCAGATCAGATGAGATCCTCCGGAGAATTGGATGAGGCAACGCCGACGGGCAGAAGACATGGCCATCTTGGGCGGCAATCCTGCGTTCGACAGGCTTATTCCTGTGGGCCAACTCTATTTTCCAGCCTGGGATCGCTACGAAGAAGACATGCGCTCAATATTCGAGAGGGGGTGGTTCGCCGACGGCGGACCACTGGCTCGGCGATTTGAAGAGGAGCTGGCTCGCTTTTTTGGCGTTCGGCACGCTATCGCAGTCACCAACGCTACGTTTGGGCTGTCGCTCGTGGCCAAGGCCCTTGGGATCTCGGGGGGAGTCGTGCTTCCCGCATGGACATTCATAGCGACCGCTCAGTCGATGACTTGGGCGGGACTTACCCCGATCCTTGCCGATGTCGACCCCTCGACCCAAATGATCGGAACGGAAGAAATTGACCAAGCGATAGCGAATGCCAAGGGCGAGCATCGGGTAGGCGCAATTTTGGCTGTAAATCTTTGGGGTGGGGCTGCAAGCCCCAAAAGGATCGAGAAGTATGCCGACGACATGGGAGTTCCCCTCTTTTTCGACTCCGCCCAGGCTGTAGGCTGCATAAGTGAAGATGGGAAGCTCGGCGGCTTCGGACGTGCTGAAGTCTTTTCTTTGCATGCCACCAAAATTCTCTCTTCTGCCGAAGGTGGGGTAATTACCACCAACGATGACGACCTCGCTGCAAAATGTAGGAATATCAGTTCCTCATGCGGAGATGAAACGCCGACAGCCATTCCGCTGACAGCCAGCGGGTGCTTCACTGAGGCTCAGGCAGCAGTTGGCTTAGCCAACTTGGAGCAGTTCGACGACCATGTAATGCGCAATCGAATGACCAGGGACGTTTACCGGGCAATACTCAGCGATCTTCAGGGATTCAGGTTGCTTGAACACTCAGGAGTGGTAGCAAGCAACGATTCATACATTAATTGCATAGTGGACGAAAACGAGCTGGGACTTAATGCCGCCATGCTTACGCAGGTACTACATGCCGAAGCGGTGGTATCCAGGCGCTATTTCAATCCTGGGATTCACAGGTCGACCCCCTACGCTCATTCGCCCAGTTTGGTCAATGGTCAAGGCGGTTACCCCAATACGGATGCTCTTTCCATGGGGGTCATTCAGCTCCCGGTTGGCGCGCTCGCGGGGCCAGAGGAAGCCGAGGTGATAGGTGAACTGATTCTTGCGGCTTGCCGGTTTTCGATCCGTATTCGACAAAGGCTGGCTTGATAGGCAGGCAAGAGCTACGGAGCCGGTCTGGTCGCTCCTAGGTAGTCATCCCACTGGTAGGACTCGATTCTGACGAAGGCGCCGGTATGGGGCGCATCGACCATCTCCCCGTTTCCAACGTAAATCCCGTCGTGAGTTACCGCCGAGAACGATGTGCCGAAGAAAAGCACGTCACCAGGCTCCAGCGGGACCGACGGCGGAACTGGGATCGTTGCGTTGTACTGATCCTGGGCTCCTCTCGGCAGTGACACGCCTGCACTGAGGTAAGACTCCATTACAAGACCTGAGCAGTCGAATCCTCCTTGGCCGGTACCTCCGTAAAGATACGGGACACCCAACTGGCCAAGTGCATATTTGACCGCTTGTTGGGCTTGGGCACTCCCGCCGGTCACATCCGGGATAGTGGCCACCACATCGACGGCGGAGGAGCCATATGCGATATGGCCCGATGCAGACCCGGAGGCATATGCGTCTCCGAAATTGTAAATACTGCCATCCGACCCGACCATCCAATAACCTGCCCCATCGCCTGTCGCCGCCAAGGACGTCACCGGCGCTGGGATTGCCTGCGCGCCGGTGGAACCGTAGAAGGTTGCATCACCGAAGGCGAATATCCCGCCGTCTGAGGCAACCATCCAGTAGCCGGCACCCGTCGAGCTGGGAGCCATTCCGACGACCGGCTTTGCAATCGCGATCGCACCCGTCGAGCCATAGAATCGGGCGTCGCCGAAGGCGAATATCCCCCCGTCGGAGGCAACTAGCCAATAGCCCCCTCCGCTACGGGTCGCCGCCATCCCGACAATAGGCTTGGCCAGACCGATGGACCCTGTCGAGCCATAGAATCGGGCGTCGCCGAAGGCGAATATCCCCCCGTCGGAGGCAACCAGCCAATATCCCAATCCGTCGGGAGTTGATGCCATGCCGACTATCGGCTTTGCAAGACTCAAAGTAGACGAAGGCCCATACATAACAGCGTCTCCGAAGGCCTGTACGTCGCCAGCGGAGTCGACCGTCCAGTAACCCTTACCGTCCGTTGTCCCGGCCATCCCGACGTCATCACCGTTGCTTGGCAAACCGGTGCCGCTCGCCGAGTTCCCCCCGGACGTAGCTGGGCTACCGGATGAGCCGGAAG
>DAIDIS010000017.1 GCA_027451785.1 Acidimicrobiales bacterium | reverse complement strand
CTGATTGGGGCGGAGGACTCGGCACCATACGACAAGCCCCCATTGTCGAAGGAGTACCTGGCTGCCGACGGCGAAGCCGGGCCTCCGTATATTTTCGAGCAAGGGGAGTCCGACGGGCTGGGCGTTTCTGTCGAACTGGGTCAAAAGGCCATCTTCTTGGATGCGGAATCAAAGCAGGTAAAGGTCGAAGGTGGAGGTGCATTCGGCTACGACACGATGGTCATCGCTACCGGCTCTCGCGCCCGCCCGTCTCCGTGGGGAAGCCCGGAAGGGTTGCATCTTTTGCGGAGCCTCGACGACTCGAACCGCCTGAAGGCCGACTTGAGCAGAGGCGGGAAAGTCGCAGTTGTCGGCGCCGGATTCATCGGAGGTGAGGTAGCCGCTACTTGTCGAGGGGTTGGCCGGGAAGTGGTGCTTATAGACCCGCTCGCCTCTCCTCTGGCGGATCGGCTTGGTGGGCGCTTTGGCGAGATCCTGGGCGAGTTGCACCGGAGTCACGGAGTTGAGACCAAGTTCGAATCCGCCGTGCGCTCGGTTCACGATTCGGGGTCGGGTTTGGAGCTTCACCTGACCGATGGATCAGTGCTTAGTTGCAATACTGCCCTAGCCGGTATAGGAGCAGAGCCCGAGGACGAGTGGCTGGAGGGATCCGGCGTGGCTGTCGGGGACGGAGTGATCTGCGACTCGCTTGGGCGCACGAACGTTCCGGATGTTTTTGCAGTAGGGGACGTAGCCAACTGGGAGGACCCAAGAGGTGGTCGTGGCCGATACGAGCACTGGACGAATGCTGTGGAACAGGCAGGAGTCGTAGCCCGGGTGATTGCAGAGGGGTCGAGCTTTGCCGGGGAAGGCCACGTGCCAAGTGGGTACGTTTGGAGCGACCTCTACAACTGGACCCTCCAATGCGTAGGACGTCCAAGCGCAGCCACAGTTGCTGAGGTATTTGTCGGATCAGAAGGCCCAAGGCGCAAGATCGTGCTCCTTTACTCGAACGAGTGAGTTCTGACCGGTGGTGCTTCGGCAAACTTTCCGAAGGCAATGCTCATATTAAGGAAAATTGCCCCGAAGAGGCCTCGGATAGAAGAGGCCATAGAGCAACTATCGGCAGTTGCCTCGGGACTGGAGCGTATCCAGCCGGCTTGAGGGTTTTCCTTAACGGATCGTCAAAGGTTGGCGGTCCGGACTGGACATTTCGGGACCCGTGCCCGGCGAGTGGCCTCCGTAGGTTTTGAGCTTCTTCGGAGCCTTCGGCAGCGGCTTGCGCCATATATGCCTCAATCCCACGGCTATGAGCCATATCGCAAGTACCCAAATGACGACGAGCTTGCCGGTCAACGTTTGCAGGTAAGTGACCCACCTGCCCGATGTGGGGATAATCGTTTCAACCCTCCCGATTGTCCCTTTCTTGGGGAGGAGCCAGTGCTCTGGAGCGTTGTTTGCGTCACCCTTGGTCGTGAAGTGGATGACGTTCCCGTCCTGGACCATCTTCACGACCCTGTGGGTGACGAGTTGGTTTCGCAAGAACACGTCCCGGAAGGTGATGATCTGGCCTGGATGGGCCGATGACGCCGGAACCTGCTTGTCGATGACTATCCCGCCAGGCTGGATCGTTGGTCTCATTGAGCCAGTCTCGATGACGATGAACTGAAAACCTATCAGCGAGCCGATGAACAAGGTGCCCAGGAATGCAACGCCGACAGCAGTGATGATGATCATTGACCTATCGGCTATGCGCCAGGCCAGCCGGTCGTTACTGGCCATCCGCTTCCCAGATGAATTGGATTTGGATGGTACTGCTGGCAGGTGATCCTAGGGGAACATTGTAGGTGAACTTATACCAAACGGTCGTAGGGTTGGCGCTCCACAGCTGCGTGGGACCGCCGCTTCCAACACTGGACAACGAGTAGCCAGCGGCATCGGTTGTTGGCCAAGAGTCAAGAGCGGTGGCGGTTATGGCGTTGCCGGTAGTTGCGTGCGACGCGGCGGTTGAGTCGGCATTGGCCGTGAAGCCGGTGCAACTGGTGTCGGCGGCATACCCGCTTGAGTCGGTGCCGTCTTGAACGGCCATTGTAATGTGCGTCCCGAGGCTGTTGGATTCGCCCGATGTGGCAGCGTAGAGATAGACGTATGATCCGTTGGCGGTGGAGCCGTGTGTGATCGTGCCGGTGTATTGGACACCAATGCAAGCAGACCCAGTGTATGGGGGATCGATGCCACCAATTGAGAACAGTGCACTCCCCGAGTCGTTGTCGGCTAGGGCGACGGTCCCTGTCGAGAATTGGTTGTAGGGTGCCGAACCGGGGTTGGTCGCTGTAGCGGTGTAATTGGCATATGAGGCAACAAGCCCGCCTGTTCCCAGAAGGAAGGTCAAGATGGTGCTCATAACCACCCTCTTGTCTGTCCGGAGCCTGCTGATTCTTTGCTTACGACGTTCCTTGGCGGATATATCCAGGGGCGGCAACTGGAGGGCGTCTTTGCGCTCCCAAGGAGCCATCTGGCTACTTTGCCAAGGGGGGCGGAAGCAGCTGTTATTGTCCATCAGCTTCCCAAGTGAATTGAATCGAGACGGCGCTTCCTGCTGTAGCCGTTCCCAGGATGTCGACCGAGAACTTGTACCAGACGGTTGTCGGGTTGCTCCAGAGTTGCGCAGGGACGCCGCTGCCGGTGTTGGACAACGAGTAGCCAGCCGCATCGGTTGTTGGCCAAGAGTCAAGAGCGGTGGCGGTTATGGCGTTGCCGGTTACAGCATGCGACGCTGCAGTAGTGTCAGCGTTCGGCGTGAAATTGGTGCAACTCAGGTCAGGTGACCCGTAGGCATTGGTGTCGGTCCCGTCTTGAACGGCCATGGTGATGTGTTGCCCAAGGCTGTTGGTTTCCCCCGATGTGGCAGCGTAAAGGTAGACATAGGATCCGGCTGTGATCGTGCCGGTGTATTGAACCGCAATGCACTCACTTTGCGTATATCCTGTGTCGGCGTTTGACACATTGAACATTGCCGAGCCTGAGTCGTTGTCGGCAATGGTTACGGTACCGGTCGAGAAGCTGTTGGCACCGACACCGGGGTTC
>DAIDIS010000016.1 GCA_027451785.1 Acidimicrobiales bacterium | reverse complement strand
GGCACCACCTTGTCCTTCGTCCCCTGGAACAGCAGCAGCGGGAGCCCCAACTTGTCGGCGTGGGTTATAGGCGAGCGATCCACATATTCGGGTCTGTGCGTCGCCAACCGCCCGACCATTGTGTCGAGATAATGAGCTTCGAACCGATGTGTCGACTCCTTCATTTGAATCAAGTCGGTCACCGGATATAGCGCGACAACGCAGGAAAACAGGTCCTTTGCCTCTTCAGACTGAGCACACCTCAATGCGGTAAACCCGCCGGCGGAAGCACCAATCAACGCAACCGAACCCGGTGTGGCGTAACCGCTATCAATTGCCCATCTCGCCCCCGCAATGCAATCCGCAACGTCCAACTCACCCCATCGACTTCGCAGAGCCTGGCAATAGGCTCGTCCCCAACCCGAGCTACCCCTGTAGTCAGGAGTGAGGATTGTCCATCCCCGGGACCGGAAGTGCTCGAAGCGCTCATTGCACTCGGCGCCGGACTGGCCTGTAGGTCCACCGTGAATCCAAAGGATCGCCTTCTTGAGGACCGGTGGTTCGCCTCCACCCTGTCCAGGACGAATGAAAGTATCCTCCGGTCCTGCAAGGTAAACCCTCCCATGGACTTCTTTGCCGATACCTTCAATTTCTTCGGAGTCCCAAGATACGGGAACGGGGACTTTCGGATTTGCTCTGAAACCGGTTGGGATACTTCGTGAACCGATGATGCCCTTAGGTTCTTCTCCCTCGCTTAGCCCTCCGAAAATCGCGACCAGCGGGGACAGTGTCGGCGAGCTGACAACGCCGAAGAGGCCCGTCTTGCCCCAATTCATGCCGGCAACGAATCCCCTGAATATCTCTTCGGAACCTCCACGGTTGTGATCGGTGTCGTGTATCTCCAGCGAGTAGAAGCCTCCGCGGTTCGTGCAAGTCGCAATCGCGTCAGAGGCCGGAGCCCAACAATAAGAACGCTGCCCCGGTCCCCATGTGGGCTCACCGTGCTCACCCCAAGCCTCGACGCCCTTGACCAACGGTCTTCGGTTCCAATCGCCGGTGTCGATAATCCAAACCTGCGCCCAGCCGCCCTCGTCAGAGACAAACGCAAGATTTTTCCCATCCGGGGAGAACCTGGGTTGCGAGAGACTTACGCCATCTTCCGAAATTCTGAAGTACCCGCCCGTCGTGGTGTCACACACAACTATCGCCGACTGGTCCCAGGCCATATACGGGACTAGCCATTCCTGCCAGGCGACCATTCGCGACTCCGAGCTCCAAACCGGGTCCATAACGAAGTCCGGCTTGGCGATCTCAGCGTAAGGAGTTTCATCCGCAGCGCTGGCGGCCCGGTCTGCCCAGGAGCAGTCGGCATCCGATTGACCATCCTTACCGGATATCACCTTCCGATTGGCCAACGTCATCGGAGCCTGGTCCGTCGGCATTCCCCTCTCAACGTCGAACAACAGGACCTGTGCTTCGTCGTCGACGATCAAGAACCTCCTGCCATCAGGCGAGACCGAAGGAGAGGAAAACGTACCATCAAGGCCCAGCGGCGTCGGATCGCCCCCACCGATATGCACGCCAACCGCGTACACGGCACCATCCTTGCCCAGATACACCAGGCGCTCAGAGTCGAAGTCCCAACAGAAAATGCCTCCACCGTGGCTGTGCGCACCATAGGGCGCGGGTTCGGTGTCAAGGACCCACCGACTGTCCGACTTCAAATCGTAAATGGCAATGACCGATGATTCGCCACCTTGGGTTACAAAGGCGAGCATCCGCCCGTCGGGCGAAAGTTGAAGGTCCGCTGCCGACCTACGCCCATCGGCGACAAGGTCTACGAGCGTCGAAGGAGATCTCTTTTCCATGGGATACCACCCGATGCAAGTGAATAGGCCGACCACACGCTAATCAACTTGAGCCGCCAATGTCGCCAGTCTGTTCATTGTCCGAGCTAGCGATATCGGTCCATTCGCCGCCCTCGATCCATAGTTGCCCGCTGGCTTTCCGGAAATGACACTGGCATCTACCCTATGTCGTAGCTTGCGATCTACCGGGGAAAGAGGTGGGGAGAAACGTGGCTCACAAGGAAGGTGAATTGCCTGAAACCAAGTGCTCCTTCGGCATGCCGATTGCATTCCAGAGGGTGCTGTTTTCGGTGATGTTCTTGGGTATCGCGACTTTCAGTATTTTCATGACTATTGAAAGCGGAATCCAAACGTCCTTCATTTTCCTAATGATGACTGCCTGGATAATCATCATCAACATCGGCGTCGCTGTTCGCTTGGAGATCAGGGGAGATCGTCTTTATTGGTATTCCATACTCCGCCAAGGAAGCCTCCCGATCAACAAGATCGAATCCATTACCGGGTTTGGTCGGTTTATGCATCTCCCTGCCACTTTGACCACCAAAGACGGAAATCAAATCAGGTTCCGTCGGCCCATGCTTTCCAATTTGTCCATGTACGGTAATCCGGTAGCGGTTAATCCACTCTTCGAAATCCTGTCAAAATCGGGCGTCTCCTTCACCTGACGGCTACGCACCTCCAGCCGACGGATGCGCCTTCACCTGGCTGATGCGCATTCCCCGAAAACCCCGCGATCACACACTGTTCTCGTCCGGCCAGTCTCCCCACACCGACTCCAGTGCGGAAATGACCTCCCCGACGGTCGCCCGGACGGAAACCGCCTCGATTATCGGCTCCATCAGGTTTGCCAAGGGGTCTGCGGCAAGCACCTGTAGCTTCGAGAGGGCCGCATCCACGTTGTTCCCGTTGCGCGCCGCCCTCACTGTGGCCAGTCGCCTCACCTGTTCCCGCTCGGGCTCCAGCGATATGGCCAATGTTTCTATATGGTCCTCTTCATTTCCTTCGGTGAATGCGTTGACTGAGACGACCTTCCGTTCACCGCTTGCAAGCAACCGCTCGTAGGCATAGGCGGAGTCCGCAATGGAACGCTGGAACCAGCCCTCTTCAATGCCTGCCAGTACGCCGTTCAACACAGAGCCGCCCCCCATCGACTCGATCTCGTCGATCAGCTCACAAGCCTCAGCCTCGATACGGTCGGTGAGCTCTTCCACGTAATAGGAACCGCCGAGGGGATCGGGGACCTCGGTTACGCCGGTCTCGTAAGCGATCACTTGTTGAGTGCGAAGGGCTATGCGAGCCGCCTTGTCGGTCGGCAGCGACAGGACCTCGTCCATCGAGTTGGTATGCAGGCTTTGAGTTCCACCCAGCACTCCCGCCAATGCCTCAATTGCGGTGCGGGCAATGTTCAGCTCGGGCTGCTGTGCGCTAAGGGACGCACCCGACGTCTGGGTATGAAACCTCATCTGAATAGCCTTCTGTGATACAGGGCTGAACCTTGCGCTCACCTGACGTGCCCACAATCGTCGGGCTGCTCTGTACTTGGCTACTTCCTCGAACAGGTCAATCTGTGCATTGAAAAAGAAGCTGAAACCTTCTGCGGCGACTGAAGGCGAGACCCCACGGCGCTGCGCAAGCTCCAGGTAGGCCAAGCCGTTGGCCAGAGTGAAAGCGACCTCCTGGGCCGCCGTCGATCCCGCTTCGCGAATGTGATAACCGGAAACCGAGATGGGGTGGAACTTCGGCATCCGGGCCGATGCGAACTGCACGACATCGGCTACCAGCCTCATGGAATGGGTTGGGGGGAAGATGAACTCTTTTTGGGCTTGGTACTCCTTCAAGATGTCGTTCTGAAGGGTTCCGGCGAGTCGTTCTCGGGGCACTCCCTGTGCCTCGCCTACGACTACGAACATCGCCAGAAGTATTGCGGCCGGGGAGTTGATCGTCATCGACACGCTTGTCTCGCCCAGGTCTATCCCGGCAAAAAGCTCCACCACGTCGTCCAACACATCCACCGCCACCCCGCACCTACCCACCTCCCCCAAGCTCCGCTGGTCGTCGGAGTCCCTGCCCATTAGCGTGGGCAGGTCAAACGCAACCGACAGCCCTCCGCCTCCCTTGGCAAGAAGATCCCGAAAGCGCCGGTTTGTCTCGGCGGCGGTCCCGAACCCCGCGAACTGTCTCATGGTCCAGAGCCTCGTCCGGTACATCTCGGGGTACACGCCCCGAGTGAATGGATATCTGCCCGGAATCTCCGGCCCATCTGCCGGCATGGCTTCCCCTGGTAGCTGATCAAAACTCATCTCTAATGAATCGGCATACCCAACCCGGGGTATAAGAACGCAGGTGCCGACCCCTGAATCCCCACCAACCTGGAAATCGCAGGTCATGACCCTCCCGACCGACCCGGTGCGCACCCCGATGCCGGGACTGCCGCCCGGGAGGCTGTCACGAATGTCGACTAACCTTGGAGGAATGGTTTCAGACAAACAGCAGCTGCCTGACCGTAACTTGGCGATGGAGCTGGTCAGAACCACCGAAGCTGCCGCAATGGCAGCCGCAAGGTGGATGGGCCGCGGCGACAAGGAAGGCGCCGACGAAGCTGCAGTGAACGCCATGAGGGTTGTCCTGTCGACTGTGAGAATGGACGGCGTTGTCGTCATCGGCGAGGGCGAGAAGGACAACGCTCCCATGCTCTTCAACGGCGAGCATGTTGGTACCGGTTCCCCCCCGATGATTGATATAGCGGTTGACCCAATTGACGGGACCACGCCGACGGCCATGGGCCGAGGCGGGGCGCTTTCGGTCATTGTCGCCTCTGAGCGAGGGACGCTATTCGACCCTGGACCTTGCTTCTACATGGAGAAGCTTGCCGTCGGTCCCGAAGCCGCAGGCGTAATCGACATAACCCGCACGCCAACCGAAAATCTTCAAGCTGTGGCCAAGGCCAAAGGTGTGGACGTTCCGGATCTCACTGCCGTTATCCTGGATCGCGATCGGCACTCCGAGCTGATCGGCGAGGTGCGCGAAGCCGGGGCAAGAATCCGCCTGATTACTGACGGAGATGTTGCCGGAGCGATATCAACCGGCTGGGCCGAGTCCGGCGTCGACATCCTGCTCGGGATCGGAGGCGTACCTGAAGGCATCATTGCGGCAGCTGCCCTCAAGTGCATGGGTGGTGAGATCCAAGGACGGCTTTGGGCGCGCAACGATAAGGAACGCAAGGAGTTGAAGGACGCGGGCTACGACACTTCCACGGTGTTGGAGACCGAGGACTTGGCGAAGGGCGACAATTGCTTTTTTGCTGCTACTGGCGTAACCGACGGTGAGCTACTCCGGGGCGTTCGCTACGGCCAGCACGGGGCCACCACTCAGTCTCTGGTCATGCGTTCTCGTTCGGGAACCGTCAGGCGAATCGATGCGACACACCGTCTCTCGAAGCTCGCCAGCTTCTCGTTGATCGAGTTCGGCTAATAGTCCACGCCCGTCCCGGCAAAATGACCGGCGTCGGAAGCTGGATTTACGACGACCGGGCCGAAGAAAAGGCGGCCTCCAAGCTATCCAGCGTCGCCTTGATACCTTCCCTGTTGAACTCGGCACGCTTAGCAGGTCCATAGCCGGACAAGCGCTCTACGAAGGACTCGAAGGCGGGCACGAATCCCTTCGTCGGCTTCAGGTCACGCCAATACTCAGTAACCAGAGTTCCTTCACCTTGGGCCTCGAACCTATAGCCCCAGCGGGCAATCTTCGTCGTGACGACCTTCACGTCAAAGGCAAACTCGACGCCGGGCTCGGCGATCACCACTTCGCAGTTCGTAAACCACGAGTACTTGCCGTGCTTGTTAAGCCCGACGAACTTCATCCCCACGAAGGCATTCTCGCTGATGTTCTTGCCTCTGGCGCCAGTGCATTCGGGACTCCATTCGCCCATCCGCTTCACGTTGGAAACGGCGGAATAGACATCCTGAGGAGATGCGGCGACATAACGCGACTCGGTTAAGCTCCACACCCTGGCTGGATCGTTGACACTCGACATGCGCACCCTCCAATTGACTTCAATTGACCAGTAGGTTCCGCTACCCCCTCGGTGTCGCCGGATAACCCAGCACCAAGTACCCAGGACGGCGTTACCGATCCAGGCTGAGCGGAACTACGAAACCACCTCTTCGAGAAGATCGATCCAACGCTTGTCCCGTTCCATGCGCTTCACGCTGGAGAGAGTCTCCCTATTGAGATCGCCGCTATCGCCCTGATTGATGGCCTCTTCGTCGATCACGGCCTTAGCACGCTCGGACTCAAGGACATCTCTGCTGACTTCCCCCACCGGAATGGCGACGTCGGAGACCACAGTTACCTTGGAGTCTCGGCACTCTACAAAACCACCAAGAACGGCAAACGCTTCTTCCGACCCGTTGGCCTGCACAACCCGCAGCTTGCAGACGTCCAAGGCGCCTACCAAAGGAACGTGGTGGGCATAAAAAGCAATCTCGCCGACCTCGGTCCTACAGGCGAGCATCTCGGCTTCACCGTCATAGAGAACTTTGGTCGGAGAGACGACTCTCGCCTGAATTGGTTCACTCACTCGGCTTCGAGCTCCTTGGCTTTGGCCAGAACGCTCTCGGCGCCGCCCACGTTCAAGAAGGCCTGCTCGGGCGCATCGTCGAGGTCGCCATTTACGATTGCCTCGAAGGACTCGACCGTTTCGTCGATGGGGACATAGACGCCCTTCAGGCCCGTGAAGACCTCGGCTACGAAGGTGGGCTGCGAAAGGAACTTCTGGATCTTCCTTGCCCGGGTAACTGTGACCCTGTCCTCTTCCGAGAGCTCGTCGAGGCCCAGGATGGCGATGATGTCCTGTAGCTCCTTGTAGCGCTGCAGAACCTCCTGTACGCGCCTGGCAACGTTGTAGTGGCGATCACCGACAACCTCGGGCGTCAGAATTGAGCTGGTTGACGCCAATGGGTCGACCGCAGGGTAGATACCCATGGAGGCAATCTGACGTGAAAGTTCGGTGGTTGCGTCCAGGTGGGTGAAGGTCGTGAACGGTGCCGGATCGGTGTAGTCGTCGGCGGGGACGTAGACGGCCTGCAGAGACGTGATCGAGCGCCCCTTGGTGGAGGTAATGCGCTCTTGAAGCATTCCCATCTCGTCGGCAAGCGTCGGCTGGTAACCCACGGCTGCGGGCATACGCTTGAGCAGCGTTGACACCTCGGAACCTGCCTGGACGAACCGGAAGATGTTGTCGATGAACAAGAGAACGTCCTGGTTCTGGACATCCCTGAAGTACTCCGCCATGGTGAGAGCAGAAAGGGCGACGCGAAGACGCACGCCCGGTGGCTCGTCCATCTGGCCGTATACGAGAGCAGCTTTCTCGATAACTCCCGATTCCTGCATCTCCAGCCACAGGTCAGTACCCTCACGGGTCCGCTCGCCGACTCCAGCGAATACCGATACACCACCGTGCTGGTTGGCGACTCGGTTGATCATCTCCATAATAAGAACGGTCTTACCAACACCGGCACCACCGAATAGGCCGATCTTTCCACCCTGAAGATACGGCTCCAGCAGGTCGATGACTTTGATGCCCGTTTCGAACATCGTCGACCGTGGCTCCAGATCCTCGAACCGAGGAGCCGGCCTGTGAATCTCCCAGCGCTCCTCCAAACCTTCAATCGAAGGAGTATCAAGAGGCTCACCGAGAACGTTGAAGACGTGCCCGAGAACCTTGTCGCCAACGGGTACGGTGATCCCACGACCGGTGTTTCGCACTGCCGTGCCGCGCCTCAAGCCATCAGTGGCCTTCATGCAGATGCATCGAACCCGGCCTTCACCGATCTGCTGGGCTACTTCAGCAACGATCGTAATCGTCTCGTCGCCTTCCCTAACCAGGTCGATTTCAAGTGCGGTGTTGATCTCCGGTAGCGCGTTGGGAGGAAACTCCACGTCCGCGACCGGTCCCGTGACTGCGACGATCCTGCCCTCCGGCAGAGTGGTCTTCGGCTCGTCCATTACTGTGCTCATCGTTTTCTAACCTGCTCCTGGTTATCTTTCTTCGCTCAAACTTTTACTTGGTTCAAGGCCTCAGCACCACCGATGATCTCCATGATCTCAGTTGTGATTGAGTCCTGCCGAGCCCTGTTCATCAGCCTTGTGAGCTTCTTCGCCAGCTCGTCGGCGTTGTCCGTTGCGGATTTCATCGCCCTTTGGCGTGCAGCGTGCTCCGAGGCGGCAGCATTCAAGAGGGA
This sequence comes from Acidimicrobiales bacterium, assembly GCA_027451785.1. Taxonomy (GTDB): domain Bacteria; phylum Actinomycetota; class Acidimicrobiia; order Acidimicrobiales; family JAKAVM01; genus DAIDIS01. The sequence goes on along the minus strand of DAIDIS010000016.1, from coordinate 21 downwards.
CCCAAATACTTTCGTCTCAAC
>DAIDIS010000015.1 GCA_027451785.1 Acidimicrobiales bacterium | reverse complement strand
CTACAGCATTCTCTACAGCGTGGGGGCAGCTGCCATTGCGACTTTGTTGGCTTTTCCAGTGGCGCTGCTTGCGACCCGGCACAAGAAACGTTGGTCGGCGGCGTTGGAGCGTTCAACTTTCGTAACGCAGGCGATCCCGGGTGTTGTGATTGCGCTGGCGCTTGTTTTTGTAGCGAGCCGCTATTTGGGGTTCCTCTATCAAAGCCCCGAGTTATTGGTGGCGGCGTATGCGCTGATGTTCTTCCCATTGGGGCTTGTGGCGATGTCATCGTCGGTGGCTCGTGCTTCCAGCCGATTGGAGGAAGCGGGAAGATCATTGGGCAAGGGGCCTTTCGCTGTGCATTTCAAGGTGACGCTGCCGTTGGTGGCGCCGGGGCTTGTGGCGGCTTTTTGCTTTGTGTTTCTTTCAGCAGCGACGGAGCTGACAGCGACGCTCTTGTTGGTGCCGACTGGTGTTCAGACATTGGCGACTCAGTTCTGGAGTTACGCTGAACAGGGCGTCTCGTTTGGTGCCGCCGCACCTTACGCTGCGGCTATGGTCGCCCTATCGGTAATACCGGCATACTTGTTAGGTCATTGGTTCGACAGGAAGTTCGTCAGCGAAGACGGCAGGTCGATAATGGAGGCCTTGTCTTGAGTGCAATATCCTGCCGGGGGGTCTACAAGTCCTTCGGTTCGTCACCGGTTCTCGACAACCTGGACCTCGAAGTGCCGGACGGGGCGATTGTTTCCCTTCTGGGGCAATCGGGGAGCGGTAAGACAACGCTACTTCGCCTCATTGCAGGCTTCGAGCGGCCGGACGCGGGCTCTATAAGCATCGACGGGGAGGAAGTCGACTCCGGGCATGTCTTCGTGCAGCCGGACAAACGCAGGATCGGCTTCGTCGCCCAAGAAGGGAACCTCTTCCCACACCTGACCGTCGCAAAAAACGTCGCTTTCGGTCTCAGCCGAGCGGAGCGGTCGAGCGGTCGGGTTGACGAGATGCTTCATCTGGTGGGGCTGGAAGACCTCGGAAAGCGCTACCCTCACCAGCTCTCCGGAGGCCAACAACAAAGGGTTGCCCTGGCCAGAGCGCTTGCTCCCGGTCCTAGGCTAATTCTTCTTGACGAGCCATTCTCGTCTCTCGACGCGGGTCTACGAGCTTCGTTGCGCGCTGACGTTATGAAGATCCTGAGAGAGCAAAAGGCGACTTCCATCTTCGTTACCCATGATCAGTCGGAAGCTCTCTCGGTCGCAGATCTTGTAGGGATCATGGACAAAGGCCGCATTCGCCAGTTCGCCACCCCAGAGGTCCTCTACGAGAGCCCCGCCGATCCAGTGGTAGCCCAATTCCTTGGCGAGGCGAACTTAGTCTCCGGGATCGCCTCCGGCACCAGCGTGAAGACGGAGTTAGGCGAGCTGAGTCTGGGAGAGCCCGCCGGGAACCTAAGCGGTCCGGTTGTCGTTCTCGTCCGGCCAGAGCAAATCGAACTCAATGTCGTTGCCCGAAGGGAAGGTGGCACCGAACTCAATGCTCAGGGTCGCGCTTCCGGGGAAGGTGGCACCGAACTAAATGGTCAGGGTCGCGCTTTTGAAGGATTGCCCGCCGAAGGCGCGTCGGCGAAGAGTAAGCATTTACAGGGCAATGCGGCGAGTATCACGGGCACGGTCGTGAGTCGCGAGTACTACGGGCACGATTGCGTAGTGCTCGTTTCGGTCGAGGGTGAAGATCGCCGGATCAGAGTGCGATGCTCCGGCCGGTCGCCTGCTGAGTTCGGAGATACTGTCGCCATTGCCGCAACCGGCGACGTTGTGGCCTGGCCGACGACCAGCGCTACATAGGCGGTCGTCACGGTGAGATGGCACCCCCAACGGGATTCGAACCCGTGTTACCGCCTTGAAAGGGCGAGGTCCTAGGCCGCTAGACGATGGGGGCCTTGACCGGTTTGGTTAAAACCGGCATGGAGCAGGTTACCAGATTACCTCAGGGACCAAATAGGCCCGTCGGGAGTGTCCCTCACTTCAATGCCCAAAGAATCGAGCCGGTCACGAATACTGTCGGCTTCGTCCATTCGCTTGGATCGCCTCATGTCCTGTCGAAGGTCCACGAGAAAACCTACGTAAGGAGCGACCTTCTCGGCTGGGTCACCGGCTCCCGATCTGGCGATTTTACCGAGATCGAGGATCATTCCATGCAGAATCGCCCTGGCCAGCTCGGCGTCGTTGGTCTGCGAGGGATCGGTCGCCCAAGCGGTCAGTTCGTTGTCCAGCCCGATGATCGCTCCACAGGCCGATTCCATGTCGGCGACCGACGAGGCCTGGTCGAATGCCTCCTTGAAATTGCGTGCCGCCGTTACAAGCGGCGATGCAGTGGCAGTGGCTTTGGCAGCGGCGCCAAGCGGCGATGCAGTGGCGGGAGCATTGGCGGCAGCCGGTGATGAGGCAGTGGCGGGAACGGCTGCGCCGTTGGCCGGAGCGCCTCCAGGCGTGAGGCCGGATCCAAGCTCGTTAGCTCGCTTCACCATCTCGTCAATGCCGATCTCGGACCCCGAGGGAAGCTCCTCCGAATGCCCGCCGGAGCGGATTGTCATTACGCCGTTCCCTTGAACGGACACGGTCCGATCTTCCAGGTCTATAACTGCCGCAGTGTGCTCGTCTATGCCAAGGACGAAGCAACCTTCCGGCAGGACCTGCTCAAGGATCGAGAGTCTGCGTTCACCGAGGTAACAGAACCGGGTGTCGTGAGTGCCGCCCTCGGCGTTGTTGTAGTGAGGGATTACTGCGGCGTCTATACCGGCGAGGGATAGAAGGCCGAGCCCCTCTTCCCACCGAGGATCCTCTCCGACTTTGTAGATTTCGTAGACCGGAACGGTGAATGCGCCCAAGGTAAGGGCCGCCGCCGACGCAAAGGTTACGATTCCCCCTCTATTCAGCTTCTCCGCTAAAGCAGCAGGTACAGCAGAGTCACGCCAGGTGCTAAGCGCATAGGTTGGGCTTCCGGGGCCAGCGAACACGTATTGTGCCTTCGATAGGCGGTCCATCGCCTCCGAGTACGCAACGGTGCCGGCATCCGATCTCCGGCGGAACGAGGCGATCTCAAGCTTTGTGCTCAAAGAGGTGGAAAAATATTGGATCGACTTGTCACATAGCTCGGTTGCGTTCTCCTGAAAGCCAAAAGGCGTATCCAGCATCACCACCCCACCACCCGTCTCGCCCGATCGCTCGCCCAAGCGATTGAGTAGGGAGCGGTGTACCTTCACCATCGTCGGTGCTGTCTCGCCGGAACCCATGATTGCCAGAATTCTCGGTTGCCTACCGGCTTGTGCCTGGCTCATTGGGACCTCTCCGAAAAGAATCCTGAGGAGACCGCGTCCATCATCTCGGCGGCGAGCTCGTCGGGGTGTTGAGCATGTATGTCGTGGTCAGACGGAGAAAACCAATGCACTCGTGCATTGGGTGCGGCACTTAGGCACCTATCAAGTGCCTCTCTCCTCGAATCTCCCCAGGCTCCGGTCCCGGGGTTCTCGGCCGGTGCATAAAGGACCGGGACTTGGACCTGCTTTATCCGCTCCAGTGGGTCGTGCTTCCACAACTCGTGGAGAATGAGCATGTGGCTGTCGCGCGAGAGCCAAGGAGAGATCCTTCCGTCCTCGGTTACCCGGAAGTTGCCCATCGTCCCTTGGATGCCGGTTTCGGGCCAGTCCGGGTGGGACTTGCGGATGAGAGCCTCCAAGTCCATTCCGTTGAATCCGGTCAGGACGGGAGGCGCCAAGGCCTCTTTGCAGGACTCCCAAGTAGGGAAGTGCTCCCTCATCACTGAGTAGCCCCCGTCCACGAGAACGAGGCCACGAATCTCGGGTCTCTTGATGGCCAACTCCAATACGACGTTCGCTCCCCACGATTGGCCCGCCACCACTAAATCGGCGGCGGGAATATCGAGCGTGGAAATCAGGAGATCGAGGTCGCCCGAGACCGTGGCGAAATCGAAACCCGAATCCGGCTTCGAGGACAATCCGTGGCCCCGCAGGTCAACGGCAAGCGAATCGGAACCCAGCTTCCGGAGGGCAAGTTGCACGCCGTCCCACATGATTGCATTTGAGGCAAGCCCGTGAACCAGAAGAAAGAGCGGTCTCGAATCTTGAGATGGCTTGCGCCTTGGCCAGCGACCCGTCCGGCGACCCGTCCGGCGAGTCTCGTTCACGCTATCTCCAAGAAACCGCACGGACAGCTCTAAGCCTTCGGTCAGCGGTACGAGGGAGGTGTCAAAGTGCTGATCGCCGGATATCTGCGGTTCCGAAGGATCGGCGGGTTGTGGGTCAAGGGCCATCGGAGGACCTACGAAAGCTCTTCGATGGCGCAGCTTTGCAGCCAGCTCAGGTAGCGGTATGAAGCAACCATCGCCGGGTTGGTTGCGGTGGCAACTCGAAGCGAGTCTTCGTCATCGGTAACGTCCAACTTCGTGCCGAGTACCAGACGAACCTGGTTGATGGCCTGGAGCCAAGCAACCATCTGATCTTCGGTTACCAGTGACTCAGATGCTGTGTCGGAAAGCGTGTCCAAGGCGAACTTGTGATGTTCGACCAGGTCGTCGCCAACCAATCGGATTACTTCCGCCTCCAATTCAGGATCGGCTGAATAAGTGATGGGTCGCAGCCTGATGGTGGACTCGTCCTTGTCGTCGAGAAGTTGCTTTACCTCGTTGGGGAGGGATTTCAACAGCTGACGTTCGGTTTCGCCGAGCTTGAGCTCGAAAGTGCCATCGCGCTTTTTGGAGATCGGTTTGTTGAATCGCATCGAGTCAGTCCTGCTCGATCGTGGCCCAGAGACCATATTGGTGGAGGCGGTGACAATCGATCTCGGCTCGCTCCCTTGTCCCGGAGGCGACAGTTGCCTTTCCCTTGGTGTGGACATCCATCATGAGCTTGGTGGCCTTCGCCTTCGAATATCCAAAAAGCTTCTGGAGCACCCAAGTGACATACGTCATCAGGTTAATCGGGTCGTTCCAGACGATTACCCGCCAAGGTAAGTCCGGTCTGCGATCGGTCTGGTCGGTCTCCTGTTCTTCGCCGACTGGTGATACTTCGGCTGGGGCTTCCTTCGTGGTGGTCTCGCTTGCGGTGGTCTCGCTTGCGGGAGACGAGGTAGCGCTCATATTGCGATTGCTTCCTTCGGCGTGCCGTCCATCTTCGCGAGCGACTCGGATGCGGGAGTGGCCTTCTCGGACGACTGCGTTGCATAGGCCCAAAGGCTGAATTGGAAATCAAGCACCGCAATCCAGAGCAGAGTTGCTCCTGCCAGGTGCAATGCGACAAGCGCCGGGGGAACCTTCAAAAA
>DAIDIS010000014.1 GCA_027451785.1 Acidimicrobiales bacterium | reverse complement strand
AGCGGTAAGGCGTCATCGAGATCGTGGTTACATGTTGCCTAGAGAGCGGGTCGATGTACTTGTCGATCCTGGGGCACCATTTCTTGAGTTCTGTACGTTGGCAGGCTTCGGTACCGAGTTCAATCTTGGTGCTGGGATAGTGACAGGTATCGGAGTCGTGGAGGGGACGCTTTGCGTAATAGCCGCAAACGACCCAACCGTGAAGGGCGGCTCGACCAATCCTTATACGATGAGGAAGTTTAATCGGGCGACAGAGATCGCCATGGAGAACAGGCTTCCGTTCATTTCTTTGGTCCAGTCAGGCGGGGCGGACCTCCCGAATCAAGCAGAAATATTCATCCCGGGCGGAAGAATGTTCCGCGACCTGTCCAAACTCTCTGCGGCAGGCGTTCCGACGATTTCAGTTGTATTTGGAAACTCAACTGCCGGCGGGGCATACATCCCGGGAATGTCGGACTACATAATCATGGTTGAAGGCGCAGCCAAGGTGTTCCTGGGTGGGCCGCCTCTGGTAAAGATGGCCACCGGTGAGATTGCCGGGGACGAAGAACTTGGTGGCGCTCGGATGCACGCGACGACAAGCGGTCTTTGTGACTATCTGGCCGTTGGGGAAGCGGAGGCATTATCCGCATGCCGAAGAGTTGTATCCCATCTTGGGATGGAAAGTCACGATCCTCCCTCTTTGAATCTGCAGCCTGGGTTCACTGGGCGACGGTTACCAAAGATCTCCGACATCCTTGAAGGAAGCGCTCTGGGCCATCTTGACCCGAGGGAGATTATCGCCGCGATTTCCGACGAGGGGAATTTCGAGGAGTTCAAGCCTCTCTATGGGCCGAACTTGGTGGCGGGGTGGCTGATCGTAGGCGGTTGGCGGATTGGTGTTCTGGCCAACCACAACGGCGTGATCTATTCTCCGGAGTCCCACAAGGGCTCGCAGTTCATACAGCTTGCCAACCAAGTGGGGACTCCCATTCTCTTCCTTCAAAACACCACGGGTTTTATGGTCGGCGTTCATTACGAGCAGGGAGGCATCATCAAAGACGGGGCGAAGATGATCAATGCGGTCACCAACTCAATCGTTCCCCATATAACCATCAACATGGGTGCCTCCTATGGTGCCGGCAACTATGCGATGTGCGGGCGCGCTTATTCTCCTAGGTTTCTTTTCTCGTGGCCTACTGCCCATTCAGCCGTTATGGGTCCCTCTCAACTTGCGGGAGTGATGACCCTAATTGCCGAAGATCGTGCGCGTTCGACTGGAATCCCTGTTGACGAAGCGGCGCTGGAAAATCGCAGTAGCGCAATCAAAGACCAGATCGAGAGGGAATCGAGCGCCTTTTACGTGTCAGGGCAGGTCTACGACGACGGTGTCATCGACCCGGACGAAACTCGAGTGGTGCTCCAGATTTGCTTGGCCGCAATTGGTGCGAACAGTTGTCGAACCGCGATTCAGGAAAGCCCGGCATCCCGATACCAGGGATTAGGCCCCGGCCGTGCTTCTTACGGCGTATTCAGGATGTGAGAGCGGAATGAGGAGAGTGCTCGTAGCCAACAGAGGAGAGATTGCGGCCCGGGCCTGCATCGCCGCCGCAGACCGGGGAATCCTGTCTATAGCAGCTTGCATGGAGGGAGAGGCGGGCGAACCCTACTTGAGGCTTGCGGACGAGACAATCTTATTGCGAGGTGGATCCCTCGCTGAGACTTTTCTGAGTCCCTTGGCAATTGTGAACGCTGCGATCGAGGCGGAGTGCGACGCGATCTACCCGGGATATGGGTTTCTTTCAGAAAGCCCTCAGCTTGCGGAGCAAGCCGGCGAGGCCGGGATCACATTCATCGGTCCGTCTCCGGAGGTCCTGCGAAGATTGGGCTCGAAGGTCGAGGCGAAAGAGCTGGCCGATCGGCTGGGAATACCGATCCTGCAGTCGCGATTGATGGGTACTGGCGACGGGAGCGACCAGAGGACTGCGGATTCCTCTACCCTGAAATTTCCGGTACTGGTAAAGGCGGCTTGGGGAGGAGGAGGAAGAGGAACTCGTGTAGTCGATGACCCTGCGCTGTTGGGCGCAGCGATTGAATCGGCGCGTGCTGAGGCCCTGTCTGCGTTCGGGTCGAGCGAGGTCTTCATTGAGAGATATTTGGATCGCTGTCACCACATCGAGATCCAAGTCGCTCGTGATGCCGAAGGGGGAATCGTAGCTTTTCCCGAGAGAGACTGCACCGCACAGGTCCGCTACCAAAAGATCATCGAAGAGTCTCCCTCGCCTTTGATCGGTAAATCGATGAGGGAGCGGCTGCAGGAGTACGCAGCCAGCCTTTTTGCAGGTCTTGAGTACAAAGGTGTCGGGACCGTCGAGTTTCTGGTTCCGAACGATACGCCCGATGAATGTTTTTTCATTGAGGTCAATCCCCGCATCCAAGTTGAGCACCCGGTTACGGAGCAGGTCTGTGGGGTGGACTTGGTCGCCCTTCAGTTCGCAATTGCCGCAAACGAAAGTCTGCCGGTCTCGTTGACCGAGCGAAATATTGAGGCCGTTGGCCATGCGATTGAAGCCCGGGTGAACCTTGCCGAGGACGACTCGGGTGCTTGTGGACCGTTCGGGTTGGTGCGCAGGTTCGAGATCGCGGGTTCCCGTCAATTCCGCCGAGGATGTGCAGTTAGGCTCGATTCATCGATCGGTGAAGGCTCTCTAACCAGCCCGATCTTCGACCCGATGGTGGCGAAACTCATCGTTCATGCCGGAAGCAGACAGGAAGCGATCGAAATTGCCCAAGGCTCGCTTTGCCGAATGAACGTGGTCGGTATTTCGACGAACCGAAACCTTCTCCTCGGCGTGCTCGGCTCCGACGAGTTCAAGGGCTCTTCGCACTGGACTTCCATGCTGACTGGCGACGTCGTATCCGCGATCACCGAAGCTCAGGCGAAAAAGACCTGGCTTGGTCTGATCGGGGACATTCCTGGATGGGTCTTGGCAGTCGGCATATATGGGGGAGCTCGGGAATTGGCCTCTCAAGCAGCGTCGCCTCTTTTGCGTGATATTCCCGCGGGTTGGCGTAACCTAGGTTCACGGAATTTTCAATTGAGTATGTTCTCCGGAAGCAACGAAGTCGAAGCCAACCTTGTGTTGATGCCCGGAGATTTGGGGGATGGATTCCAATTGGTCCGGGTTCACACAGAGGGTCTGCAGGCTGACTTCGGTCTGAAGTTGGACGATTCAGGCGATCCCTCATACCTCAGGTCCGGCGATTGGCAGTTTGCATCGACACGGGTACTCGTGGGTAATCGGGTGTTTGGCTCTAAAGTCGCCTGGGGAAGTCTCAGTGCAAAGGCGATCTCGCAAATTTGTGATGTCGCCATCATCTCGTTGCCCGGAGGCCAGATTGAGCTGACGCATCGCCTATCCAGGGGAGTGGAGAAAGCTACCGATTCCGCTGGAGATGTCGTCACACCCATGACTGGAATGCTGACTTCCGTTGAAGTGGACGTGGGGGACTTTGTCGTGCGCGGTCAAAGACTGGGGACCATCGAGGCGATGAAACTTCAGTACGAGATCGTAAGCAGTTCCGAAGGCCGGGTATCAGCGCTGGACGCAATAGCTGGGACTCAGGTACTCAGGGGATCCCGTTTTGCGAAGATCGAACCTAATAGGAGTGAGGAAGGCCCAGCGAATATTGGCCGATGAAGTTGAGGATCATTTCGCGACTCACCGGGGCAATCCTCAATAGTCGCACTGACCCCCAGTAGGCCATCAGCCCGTACTCGCTCGACATTCCATTGCCTCCATGGGTCTGGATTGCCTGGTCAAGAGCCGCGATTGCTGCTTCGGCGGCAGCGTACTTGGCCATGTTGGCGGCTTCTCCCACTTCTGCGGCGCTTGAGGACGAGTTGTCGTAAAGCCAGGCGGCCTTCTGGGTCATGAGCCTGGCCAGTTCGGCTTCGACCTTCACTTTTGCCAACGGGTGGGCAATCCCTTGGTGTGTACCTATCGGCTTTCCCCAAACGCTTCTGGTCTTCGCGTACTCTGCTGCTTTACCGATTGCGTACCGGGCTAGCCCGTTCGCGACCGCAGCCCCCAGGATCCTTTCGGGATTGAGCCCGGCGAAAACCTGCCGGAGCCCGTCGCCTTCAGTACCCAAGAGGCAGGAACGTTCAATTTCAACGTTGTCAAAGTAGAGAGTGAACTGCTTCTCCGGCGCT
>DAIDIS010000013.1 GCA_027451785.1 Acidimicrobiales bacterium | reverse complement strand
TAACAAACTTCGCAATCTCCAGAATTGTCCTCTCGTCCGGGTTGCCAAGATTCACCGGGCCACCTTCGCCTGACCCCATCATCGCGAGAATGCCGGCCACGAGGTCGTCCACGAAACAAAGGCTGCGAGTCTGGCTACCCTCGCCGAACACCGTTAGAGGACGGCCTGCGATCGCCTGGTGGATGAACGTGGATACCACTCTCCCGTCATCAGGCTTCATACGGGGACCGTATGTGTTGAATATGCGAACAAGCTTCGCATCAAGGCCTCTTTCACGCCGATATGACGAGACCACCGCTTCGGAGAAACGCTTGGCTTCGTCATAGACGGATCTGGGGCCCACGGGGTTCACATTTCCCCAGTAGCCTTCCCTCTGGGGATGCTCCTTGGGGTCTCCATAGACTTCGCTGGTGGAGGCGTGGAGAAACTTCGCTCCTTTGGAGTAAGCCAACTCCAAGACCCTTGTGGTCCCGATGCTTCCCACCGCCAGGGTTTCGAGCGGAAGCGCGAAATAGTCTTTTGGGGAAGCGGGACTCGCCAGGTTGAAGACTAAGTCGACCCGACCATCGACCCCTGGAGGGTCATTCGAGGGTTGGGATATGTCGAGCTCCAGCAGCTCGAAACTCGGATCAGCAAGAAGACTGCCGATATTTCTCCTTCTGCCCGTCGAGAAGTTGTCAATGCAGACAACACTCGCCCCTCGAGAAAGGAGTTCCTCACAAAGATGCGAACCGACGAATCCCGCACCCCCGGTCACCACGGCTCTGAGGTCCGAAAATTCGGTGCTCAAACCAGTCCAATCCCTTCATATGAAAATCCGAGGCGTCTGACGTGCTCGGCATCGAGAAGGTTCCGTGCGTCTACGATCGAAGGGTTGCCCATCTCATTTGCCACCTTCTCGAAGCTCACGACCTTGAACTCCTCCCACTCCGTGAGAACAACCAGAGTATCGGCTCCCGTACAGGCCGAAACCGGGTCGTCAACAGTCTTGATGCCCCGGACAAGCACCTTGGCAAAGTTACTCTTGACTTTGCTCTTTGACTCCGCCCCCGGGCTTGAGGCCAAGGTGGGCTCGTAGGCAACCACCGACGCGCCTTCATCCGACAACTTCCGGACGATCTCAACAGCTGGAGAGAAGCGCAGATCGTCGGTGTTCGCCTTAAATGTCAATCCCCATACTGCAATTCGCTTTCCGGCCAGTTCGCCCCCAACAGACTTCTTCACCTTTCGAACGACTACCTGCTTCTGCTCGTCGTTCGCTGCAATAACCCCCTTCAAGAGCTTGAAGTCATAACCCGCGTCGCCGGCCGTTTTGATGAGTGCAGCAGTATCCTTCGGCAGACACGATCCGCCCCAACCCGGGCCCGGACTCATGAACTCGATCCCAATACGAGGATCGAGCCCCATACCTTCGATTACATCGTTCACATTCGCCCCAACGCTTTCACAAAGATTCGCAATTGCGTTTGCAAAGGAGACCTTGGTCGCGAGATAGGCATTTGAGGCGTACTTGATCGTTTCGGCTGAGGCAGGGTCGGTGATCATGATTCGGGAATGGAGCGGCGCATAAAGCGCAGCCACTCGATTCGCCACCTGTTCGTTGGTACAACCAATGACGATCCTGTCAGGGTGCAAAAAATCCCCCACCGCCGTGCCTTCCCTCAAGAACTCCGGGTTCGACACGACAAAAACGTCATCACGGCCCAATGCTCCCTCCACTACGCTGGCCGATCCGACGGGGACAGTCGACTTGGAAACGACCACGGTTCCAGGACGCAGCGCCGGGCCGATCTCCTTCGCCACCTCTTCTATGTACGACATGTCCGCGGACCCGTCCTCCAGCTGGGGAGTGGGGACACAAAGAAATATGAACTCTGCATCCTCGGTAGCGGCGCTCGCGCCTCGAACGAACTTCAATCGCCCATTTGCCAAGCATTCCACGACGATCTCACCGAGTCCCGGCTCGACAATCGGTATCTCTCCCCGAGAGAGACGCTCGACTTTCTCCTCAACCGCCTCTCCGCAGACCACCGAGTGACCAAGGTGGGCCAAACAAGCCGCGGAGGTAAGCCCGACGTAACCGGCACCGATGACTGCGACCTTTTTCATAACACTCCCCTCCAGTTGACCTTGGGCACCAGATAAGCCGATCGAGGCCTCTGGTCAGGCGATCGCTTCCGCCACTACTTTCGGGAGTGTCTCTCTCCAGTCAGGGAGCAGGCTCTCCCCCGACAGCTTTAACGCCAGGTTCTCCATCACTGAGTTCTTCGGCCTCGGTGCGGGCCTTGCCGGAATTAGCTCACTCGTCTTGATCGGCGAAACGATCTTTGGGTCATATCCTGCCGCTGCCACCGTTTCTCTGGCGAATTCAAACCACGAGGCCGGTCCCTGGTTGGTGAGGTGGTGGACTCCCCTTCTCCTCCCCATTGAAAGCTTCCAGACCATTGGAGCCAAGTCGGTGACGAACGACGGACAACCCACTTGGTCGTCGACAAACCTCAGGGGACCGTCGGCGTTGGCGGCAAGCCTCAAAATCGTCCCGACCATGCTCTTGCCTTTGGCCGAGCAAACCCACGAGGTCCTGATCACGGTGGACGAAGGATCCAGCGCCAATTCCCCGCCAAGCTTTGACTTTCCATAGGCACTCACGGGATCCGGCCTGTCCCACTCGTTATAAGGATCGGGTGAGGCTCCCGAAAAAACATAGTCGGTCGATATGTAACAGACGTGGGCACCGGTCAACGACGCCGCCTCAGAGATGTTCCTGGTGCCAAATGCGTTGACGGCCATTGCGCGAATGGGCTCCGTCTCGCAGTCGTCGACCGCCGTCCAGGCTCCGCAATGGATAATTACGTCAGGCTCGGCTTGTCCGACCGACCTCAATACCGACTCCCTGTCTGCCAAGTCGACAACCTCAGAGCCCGGTAGACGGATGACTTCATTATGGGATCCAAGCGACTCACCATAAGCTGCAACGGCGCCTCCCAATTGACCCGTCGCGCCCGTAACCAGGACCCTTTGCACCGGTATATTCTCGCCTATTTGGAGTTGGCGCTCCAGTTGTCCTCTTCGACCGGCGAGCGCCCTTCAAGCGGTCTCCACCATGCCTCGTTCTCCGAATACCAGTTCACGGTGTCGGTGAGGCCCTTCTCGAACTCGACTTTTGGCTCCCAACCAAGCTCGGACCTGATTTTCGTTGAATCCAGAAGGTAACGGCGATCGTGACCCGGTCGGTCCGGGACGATCTCCTTCAATTCGTCCCCAAGGCCCAAGCGGCCGAGAATCCCGTCTGCAATATCGGATATCGACGCCTCGACACCGGAGCCAACGTTATATGTCTCTCCTACTACGCCCTTTTCGAGGACGAGCTCGATCGCCGTACAATGATCCGAAACATAAAGCCATTCGCGCTTGTTCTGTGTCGACTGGTAGAGCGGCAGCTTCCGATTGGTAAGGGCACGAGTGGTGAAGAGAGGGATCACCTTCTCGGGAAACTGGTACGGGCCATAGTTGTTGCAGCAGTTCGTTACCGTGACCGGCAGACCGTAGGTCTCAAAATAGGCACGAACGGCATGATCGGCGCCAGCCTTGGAGGCATTGTACGGAGTCCTGGGCTTGTATGGGGACTCCTCGCTGAACGACTCGTCCGAGTCCAAGTCGAGGTCGCCATAGACCTCACAAGTGGATATGTGGTGGAAACGCCCGATTCCAACCTTTCGGGCCGCTTCCAACAGAGACTGCGTTCCCATCACGTTGGTGGAGAAGAACCTTCCAGGATCGATGACCGCGAGCGAGTTGTGCGACTCTGCTGCAAAATTGACGACGGTATCAATTGATCTTTCCGAGAGAAGCCTCGCCATCTCGGCCTGCTCTCGTATGTCCCCCTTTACGAACCTGACATCTTTTTCGAGACCGGCGAGGTTCTCCTCGTTCCCCGCGTAGGTCAAGGCGTCGAGCGCGGTGATCTCATCTTTGGGGTGTCTTTCGGACCAGTAGCGGACGAAGTTGGAGCCGATGAAACCGGCGCCTCCGGTAACTAATAAGTTCACAGCGACAAGTATCCATCATCCAGGGGTACTTTTGGTCGATTTCGAAGCGAACTCCAAACCGATGGTCATGCAGTTCCGGCCGGACGGGCCGAGATCGCGCTTTCACTGATGGAAGGCGCATGTATTGCCGTTGTTGACGTTGACCGCGCTCAGCAGCTCTTGGGGTCCCACGGCGAAGCCTGAGCGGCGTTCGACGGAGCAGACGTAGTAATCGACCCTCCGGGCGGCGCCAAAGCTGGGTTGGGAGGCGAGGTCGGTGCATTTGCCTGCCCACTCACCGAGTTCAGGAACTGACTGACAACCATGGGAACGGAGGACGAGTCCGACACTTGAATTGACCCATTGCCGGTCGGGGAAGTGGCAAACGAAAATGCCTTGGCGCCACTGAACTCGTGTGACGAAAGGAGCCGACCCAGTTGCATAAGGCTTGAAATCCCAAAGGAACTATCAAGCGTGATGTCACCAACCGCAGCACCAAGAAAGCCGTTGGCCTCGAACGGATTCGATACAACCTTCGAGGCGGCTTTGCCGAGCGCGCCCAAGAAGGTCAACTCGCGGGTTAGCTGACCGGCTGTGCCGGAGGTGTCGGTAACCCAAGTTCCTTGGTCCAGGTATTGATAGCTTTGGCTCCTGACAAGCTGCACCGCCTCCGTACCGTTTAATTGGTTGCAGCCGTCCCTTAGCTCGTAAAACCCCGAGGCGATATCCCTCGCCGGGAAGGGGAAGTCGAGGTTGACCCCTCCAACCGCGTCAACCATCGACTTGAACCCACTGAAGTTGAGCTGGACGTAGTGGTTGACAGGAATATCTAGGTCCGCAGATATTGAACCGACCAATTGGGCCGCTCCCTCTTGGTATAGCTGCGAGAGTGTCGTCTTTACCGGGTTTGCCGTTCCGGTACGGATAGGGAATTGCAGGTCTGCGGGAAGCGAGAGCATCGACGACTGGCCGGTCGAAGTATTGATGTTGAAGAGGTCAAGGATTTCAAGTTGAGTCCCCGCTTGATTGCCCTGGACACTCGATGAAGTCCCGGCGCTCGCCTGAACGGTGGGTACCCCTCCGGGCTGGTCGACACCCGCAAAGAGGATTGTCTCCCCCGGGTTGGCGGCAACGACCGGCTGAATGGCAGGGATGCTCACCTTTGATACCTCGCCAAGCCTGTAACGCACGTACCCGTACAGGCACGCCGCCGTAAGCAAGCCGAGAGCAACAACGGAGGCGAGGGATAACGTCGCCCAACGCACCACCTTCGCAGCTTTGGTTCTCTCGGTTTTCTTGGAAGGAACAACGGGCTCGCGTAGAGGCTTCGTGGGCTCCGGCTCACTAAGACCCCGAACGGTAAAGGTGGGCTCGGTTGCCAGCGGAGTCCTTGGTTCGATGCCGGGGACGAGGCTAGGTTCGGGCCCGGGAGTGTGCGTGGGATCAATCCCGGGAACGAGTCTCGGTTCAGCCGGAGATAGCGGCGATGGCGGCGCAGAGGTGGGCTTGGCCTCCAGCCCTTCAGGACTCGCTATGGGAGGATGGAAAACCACCCTCGATCCCGAAAGGAGGTCGGTTTCGACCATCCAAGGGACGTCGCCCTCTTCGTCACCCTCGGGGCGTACGACCGTAACTTTGCGAGGCACCTGGTTCTCTGCGAGCCAAGGAGGCAGCTGTGAACGCTGAGGTGGTTGAGACGGCGGATTGTACTCAGATTCGGTCCCGGGGGATCCGGGCCGCAGTTCGTTCCCCTCAGCGGTCTCGGCATCGGCGAAATCTTCGCCTAGCCTCTGAGTAATCCCCCCGGGGGCAGCTGAACCATTGTCCTCTGCCATGTCCTCTCGGATCCATCGACCTTCCGGCAACCCTCCTTGAGAACACTCCCCCTAACTTCCGAGCTCGGGTGGGCGAAGGCTTTGGTTGCGTTCATTCACTCGCTTCTCTATCCAGCTGCAACAACCTGGGTCGGATCTACCTGAGTTGGGTGACGTCCCCGAAGCCGACAGCAACAGGCTGCGAGAAGGGAACACCGCCACCTGCGTCGCAATCACCATTCGAGGGTCTTTCATCGCCATTGCCCTCGATTTCGATGAGTAATGCTCCTGAGACGTCGATCCCGACGGCGTTTCCCTCGACCGGCCTACGGGCAGTCTCCGCCCGCACCCGGCTTCCGATGGTAGAGCAGTTCCGGATGTACTCGTTCCTCGTCTCGCTCAACCCCGAAGGTGA
>DAIDIS010000012.1 GCA_027451785.1 Acidimicrobiales bacterium | reverse complement strand
TGTAAACGCCGGTTCAATTCGGTGGCACTGACTATCTGAGAAACGCCGGTTGAAAACGGTGGCACCCGACCATCCACCGATCCGACTCCTTCGGTCCTCAAGGCTTTCCCCTGAGGGCACTTGTAAAGGTGTGCTGATCGGAGGGGAAAGGTGCGAACCGACATGGAGCAATGGACCGAGATCAGGCGTAAGGTCCTCGTCGAGGGAGTCTCCAAGAGAAAGGTCGTCGAGGAGTACAAGCTCGGCTGGGCGACCTTGGCGAAGATCCTTCAAAACCCTGAGCCTCCCGGGTATTCGGGATCTAATTCTCGCCCGAAGAGGAAGCTGACCGAGAGGTTCTTGGAGGTCATCGACCAGATCCTGGAGGCCGACCGTCAGGCTCCGCGAAAGCAACGTCACACCTCCAAGCGGATCTTCGAGCGACTGCGTGACGAATACGGCTATGAGGGTGGAATCACCCAGGTGAAAGAAGCCGTGGCCAAGTCTAAGCAACACGGCAAAGAGGTCTTCATCCCACTGTCTCACCCACCGGGCCGTGCTCAGTTCGACTTCGGCGAGGCAGACGTAAGGATCGCAGGAGACGTGGTCCGGGCTCATCTAGGGCTCATGACGTTGCCCTATTCGGATGCCTACTTCATCCAGGCATTCCCCCGTGAGTGCACCGAGACCTTCCATGCAGCCCACGTCCGGGCGTTCTCCTTCTTCGGGGCAGTCCCGGCCAAGACCGACTATGACAACACCTCCATAGCGGTGGCAAAGATCGTCGGCAAAGACCGGGTCCTCACCTCCGAGTTCCTCCGGCTGAAGAGTCACTTCCTCTTCGATCAGCGCTTCTGTCGGGTGAGGCGTGGCAACGAGAAGGGGCATGTGGAAACCCACGTGGGCTTTGCACGCCGCAACCTGTTGGTCCCCGTCCCCAGCTTTGCAGGCTGGGAGGAGTTGAACGACTACTTGGCAGCCGCCTGTTTTGCCGATCTCTTTCGCCACGTGAGGGGAAAGCCGGGAACTAAGGCAGAGCGCCTCCAAGAAGACGTGGCCGCAATGCTTGTCCTGCCGGAATCCGAATTCGAGGTCCGCCGGATTGCTGCCGCCCATGCGAACTCTCTTTCACTGGTGCGTTTCGACCGCAATGACTACTCCGTCCCGACCGCCTATGCCCACCACGAGGTCATCTGCCACGGCGACATCGATGAGGTCCGGATACTCTGCGGACCTCAGGTGATCGCCACCCACAAGCGTCACTGGGGTCAGGAGCAGGTCTTCTTCAACCCCGTCCACTACCTGGCGCTTCTGGAACGCAAGCCCGGTGGCCTGGATCATGCACGCCCGCTTGAGGACCTGGAGTTGCCTGACTGCTTCGCCCTGCTCCGAAGGCGCCTGGAGTCCGATCTCGGCCACAAAGGAACCAGGGAGTACGTGAAAGTACTGCGGCTCATGGAAAAGGCGAGCCTCAAAGAGCTGACAGGTGCGGTCGAACAAGCCCTTGCCATAGGGGCAACGGGTTCCGACGCTGTGGCCTGCATCCTGTTTCACAACACCGAAGAGCCGGTGGGGCTCTTCAGCCTGGATGGTCATCCCCATCTAAAGGCCGTCTCGGTTGAGACCCCGGACCTGACCGCATATCGCGCTCTCACAGCCTGAGTCGCAACCATCCAGGCTGTTCGACAACGACCACCACCAATCGTCCCGGGAAAAGCCGGGATCAGACAAAAGGAGAACCAATGAAGTCCCTGGAATCGAAGTCCAAGGTGCTCTTGCACCACCACCTAAAAGCCTTGAAGTTGCCGACCGTCGGGGCCGAGTGCGAGAAGGTCGCGGCCCAAGCATCCACCGACAACGTCGACCACCTCACCTACCTGCTCCAGCTCACCGAACTGGAGCTCATCGAGCGGGACAAGCGTGCCGCAGAGAGACGCCTGAAGGCTGCAAAGTTCCCGAACGTAAAGACCTTGGAGTCGTTCGACTTCACTGCTCGCCCGAGCGTGAACAAGATGATGGTTGCCGAACTTTCCCGCTGCGAATGGATTGACGCCAAGGAGAACGTGCTCTTGATCGGAAATCCCGGCACCGGAAAGTCCCATTTGGCGACGGCGCTGGCGACGGCGGCATGCTCCAAGGGCTACAGGGTGCGGTTCTTCCGCACAACTGAGCTCATCACCATGCTGATCGAAGCTCGGGACGAACGTTCCTTCATGCGCCTGAAGGCACAACTGGCACGCCTGGAGCTCCTGGTCCTGGACGAGCTGGGATACGTCCCGGCCTCCAAGGTCGGAGCGGAGCTGCTATTCGACGTGATATCGACCGCCTACGAGCGCAACAGCCTGATCGTCACGTCCAACCTACCCTTCGAGTCCTGGACGGAAGTCTTGGGTTCCGAACGGTTGACCGGAGCAACACTCGACCGCCTGACTCATCGTTGCCGGATCATAGAGACCAAAGGCGAGAGCTACCGGCTGGCCGACGCAAAGGGCAAGCGGACCCGGACACGAAGTGCTGCAGCAACGAGAACGCCGGCTCTGATCCCTGTGGACAACCAGGACAGCCAGAAGTAACTTCAACTAGACAAGTGCCACCGTTTTCAACCGGCCGGCGCTGCTGAATTCAACCGGCGATTACATTCTCCAGGCATCGGCGCTGTTGCTCGCAGCCGACGGTGTCGCCAACGAAGCTATTGCTCGTGCGTGCTCCACGAATCCCGACACAGTGCGAGCGTGGAGGAGGAAGTTCGAATCCGGCGGTGTCGAGGCGGTCGGGACGATAGCAGCGGGCCGGGGTCGAAAGCCCGAGATCGACCAGAAGATCGTCGACGCAATCGTCGATGACACCTTGCGCAGCGTTCCCGATGACGGATCGACGTCATGGACGACTCGCTCATTGGGTGATCGCCACGGGGTGGGAAAGGACACCGTCGCCCGAATCTGGAAGGCCCGGAACCTGCGGCCCTGGAAGGTGGACACCTTCAAGTTGTCCAACGATCCGGACTTTGAGAAGAAGCTCGTCGACGTCGTCGGGCTCTACATGGACCCGCCGGAACGAGCTGTCGTGTTCAGCTTCGACGAAAAGACCCAGTGCCAGGCCCTCGATCGCACGCAACCCTCCCTGCCGCTCAAGGCGGGACGGGCCAAGACCATGACACATGACTACAAGCGCCATGGCATCGTCGACCTCTTAGCTGCGTTGAACATCGCCACCGGCGAGGTTCTACACGACACCCGCAAACGTCACACCGCAAAAGACGTCCTCGCCTTCTTCAAA
>DAIDIS010000011.1 GCA_027451785.1 Acidimicrobiales bacterium | reverse complement strand
TTGGACAGGGTCGATACCGACAGTGTCCTGCACGGCACGAAGTACCCCGACGTGATATGCCATTCCTACGGTCCCGCCGGCCCCCAAAACCAATCCGAACTTCATGAATGGATTGTGCCAGAACTCAAGGGTGGACGTGTGTATGGGTGTGATACATGTTCTATATTTCGGCTGGAAACGGCGATTTGATTAGCGCTTAAGCTCAAAAAGAAGCCAAAGATCCACAATCTCCCGCCCACTGCAGAGAGCGTTCATTGTGCCCAACCGTTCCTACTTGGTGAGTTTTCCGGAGGCCAGGTCTTCGGCCATGGCCCATCCAAAGGCAACCAAGCGATCCCCAGCCTCCACGTCCAGCCCATCGAAGAAGTCCTCCAGGTCACCTGGAACCGCTTCCGGCTTTGGCGGAACGTAGTCCAGCCCACCGGAGGGACCCTCGATCCCCATCAGCACAAAGTTTCTGTCGTCCAGCTTCCCTTCGACACCGAAGCGCTTCGCTAGGCGACGGCCCCACGCGCGTTCTTCCCCGGAGGCCTTGTGCCCAGGACGGGGAACGATATCTTCCAGGCCCCTGAACGAGTCGAAGCAACCGGCGTTCACGAACCTGATTCCCACAAGGACGTCTTCATCGGGGAACGCAAGCAGTGCCCGTCTGTACTGATCGGCCATTACCGCTTTCAACACCACGTCTCTCTTCGCGCAGGCTCGGACTCCAGCTACACCCACCAAAAGCGCGGGAGTGCCACCGATCCGCTCAAGCGTGCAAAGAGCGAAACCCATGAGTTTTCCCTTTTCGAAGACCTGCGTCACGAGAACCCACTCTTCGCGCTGCTTAGAGAGGTAGCCGATATCGAGCCGAGTGACTCCTTCGGCACAGAGGTCCGCCATCTCTGAAAGCTCGGAGTCGCTTAGAGCCGTGCAATCCTTAGTTTGTACATCTAGCGCCATGGCCTAATAAAGTTCCCCCGTGGAGAGGATGAGCGTGTTCCACATTTTACGGGAACAACGGCACTCATTTCCATGTGAATACCGATACCCACTACAAGCGCTCAGTTCACTACTCTGAGTAGTGCCCCTTTTTCAAAGCGTAGCGACGGCGCCCTCACCCAGATGTTCACGAAGTTCGGCCACGAGACCACCCCTGGCATCGACAGCATAGGCCTGGGGTAACACGAAAACTTTGCGGCCGATTTCAAGCCTTACCGGCATCCCGCCTGGGTGCTGGGAGAGGAGTGCCTTTAGGCTCACCAGCCTTTCTTCGGTTGGCCAACCTGCCGGAACCGTCACGCTCAACATTCCATCCATTGCGTCTTCATTCGGGAGAACGGGCTTCGATATCTCCATGCAGACGAGCTTGGGGTTGTCCTCACGCTTGTCCATTCGTGCACGAACACAGACGATGGCATCTTCGGCGAGGAAATTCTCATAGGCCTTGAAGGTCTTCGGGAATACCCACGCCTCGACCGAGGTATCCAAGTCTTCGAGCACCATAGTTGCCATCGGCTCGCCCCTTTTTGTAAACATCTTGGACAACGAAGCTATGACGCCGATCACATTCTTGGTTTCAGCCCAGCCTGAACCACTGTCGCCTGCCTGGCTCCCGCCGGTACCCTGAACCGACTGAAACCCTGGATTGACACCGTCGACCAACTCCCTCAAAGTGCACTCGCCGAATTGCTTGATGAATTTCTCGTAACCCATGAGGGGATGTGAACTCACATAGAGACCCAGCATCTCCTTTTCGTTGGACAATAGGACCGACCTGTCCCATTCTTCGGTCCCTATCGGCACCCGCATCTCCTCGAATGCGCCGGGTCCGTCGGCAGACTCGGCGGCACTCGCTTCAAAAAGGCTCATAATCCCGTTCTCGGCCTCACGTCTTCGCGCCAGCGTCGTGTCGACTATCGCCTCAAAGGACTCGGATAGCCCCTTCCTGGAGTGCCCCAAGGAGTCGAAGGCCCCGGACTTGATAAGCGACTCCACCGTTCTCTTGTTGAGCACTTGAGGATCTACGCGCTCTGCAAAGTCATAGAAGTCAACGAACGGACCGCCTTCGCCCCTGGCCTCCAAAATCTTTTCGACCAGTCCCTCGCCAACATTCCGGACGGCTGAAAGCCCGAATGCGATCGTGTTGGAAACTCCTTCTCCGCCCTCAGCAGCCCTGTTTGCAGCAGCCGACATCGGCGCAAAATCCGAAAGCGATACGTTTACGTCCGGTACCGCCACGGTGATCCCAAGGGCCCTGCACTCGGCCAGGTAGACCGCAGTTTTGTCCTTGTCGTCCTTAACCGAAGTCAACAGACCCGACATATACGACTCCGGGTAGTTCGACTTCAGCCAGGCCGTTTGGTACGAAACAAGACCGTATCCATAGGAATGGCTCTTGTTGAATGCGTAATCCGCAAAGGGCTCGATGATATCGAATAGCTCCTTGCCAAGGGCGGGACCATAACCCGAGTTCTCGCATCCCTGGACGAATTTCTCCCGCTCTGCCGCAATCAGTGCCCGGATCTTCTTTCCGCAGGCCTTCCTTAGATTGTCCGCCTCCTCCAAGGTATAGCCGGCGAACTTCTGGGCTACCTTCATGACCGACTCCTGGTAGATCATTAGGCCATAGGTGTCGGCCAGAATCTCCGCGAGATCGGGATGAAGATATGTGACCGGCTGTCGTCCGTTCTTGCGATCCGCGTAATCGTTGTGCATGTTGGCCGCCATGGGCCCAGGCCGATATAGCGCAATGAGAGCTGCAACGTCGTCGAACACCGTTGGAGCCAACGACTTGAGCAATGCGCGCATCGCCTGGCCTTCGAGCTGGAAAACACCTATGGAGTCTCCCCGCCTAAGCATCTCGAACGTTTTTTCGTCGGCGAGGTCGACATTGTCGATATCGGGCCTTTCTCCCGTCGTCATCTCGATAAGGTCCAATGCCCGTTCAATGACCGTCAGGTTGCGCAGCCCAAGAAAGTCCATCTTCAAAAGGCCAAGCTCTTCGACACCGTGCATCTCGTATTGGGTTACGACAGGTGCCGACCCGGGCTCCTTGCCGGGCTCAGGCTTTCGCTGTACCGGCAGGTATTCGGTCAGTGGACCTTCGGTAATGACGACTGCCGCGGCATGTATGGAGTCCTGACGACGGAGGCCCTCTAGGCCGCGAGCTAGATCGACGACCTTTTTGACGTCGGGTTCGGACTCGTACATCTCTCGAAGTGGTGCTGCCGCCTTGTAGCCGTCCTCATAACCGTCGTGCTTGTCCATGCAAGCCCAAAGAGGTGTGTCGCGACCCATGACAAGAGGAGGCATGGCCTTGGCGACTTTGTCTCCCAACGCATATGGAAGATTGAGGACCCTTGCCGCGTCACGAACCGCCGCCCTTGCCTTGATGGTCGAGAATGTGACTATCTGGGCAACATGGTCCCAGCCGTAGAGCTCGCTCACGTACCGGATCATCTCGCCACGGAAGCGCTCATCGAAGTCCATGTCGATGTCGGGCATCTGTCGGCGGCCCGGGTTGAGGAAGCGTTCGAAGATGAGTCCATAGCGGATGGGATCGAGGTC
>DAIDIS010000010.1 GCA_027451785.1 Acidimicrobiales bacterium | reverse complement strand
ATTG
Source organism: Acidimicrobiales bacterium (assembly GCA_027451785.1). Lineage (GTDB taxonomy): Bacteria > Actinomycetota > Acidimicrobiia > Acidimicrobiales > JAKAVM01 > DAIDIS01. Next base: position 8,713 of record DAIDIS010000010.1, on the reverse strand, counting down.
GAAACCTAAGCTCAGCACACAAGGCCTTCGTCCATCTCGGAGTCGAAGCGAAGTTGGTTACGGAGGCTTCGGAAGCAAAGGGCGCCAAGGGAGTGGTCCTTCCGGGAGTTGGGGCCTTCGGTCCATGCCTGGATGCATTGCGCGGCGCAGGTCTTGATTCTGTTGTTCTTGAAGCAATTGAACAGGGAACTCCGTTCCTCGGGATCTGTGTCGGTATGCAAATGCTTTTTGAGGGTTCCGAGGAAAACCCAACCCACAAGGGACTTGGGGTGTTTAAAGACACCATCCGGCTCATCCCCGGCGATGTGAAGAGACCTCAGATGCAGTGGAATCAGGTCACAAGAACGGGGCCACAATGCCCGTTGCTTGACGGGATTGAAGACGGTGAGTGGTTCTATTTCGTCCACTCCTACGCACCGGCTCCTGGACCGGCAATTTCCGCTGTTTGCGATTACGGCTCGTCACTTGGGGCTGTTGCGCAAGCGGAGAACGTATGGGCTACCCAGTTCCATCCAGAGAAGTCGTCGACGACAGGCCTCAAGCTTCTCGCTAATTTCGTAAGGCTATGCGGGATCGAGGTTGAAAGCCGGTGACAGGTCCTTTGCGGCCTCTTGAAGAGACATCTAGCAGCGAGGCGCCGGTGGAGCCTATGGCGGAACCTCCACCGGATTCGGTGGGACTGCCGGCAATTGACGAGGCGGTGGGACCGCCCGCTCCCCGCTTCGACCTTTTTCCCGCGATCGACATCCTCAAGGGTAAGTGTGTGCGGCTGCTCAAGGGTGACTACGGAGCTTCAACTGAGTACGGAGATCCCCGTGATCGAGCACGTGAGATTGTTGAGTCAGGCGTGGCATGGCTGCACGTTGTCGACCTCGACGCGGCAAAGACGGGACATCCGGTGAACCGTGACTTGATCGCGGGGATCGTGGCGTTGGCTAGGGACGGCGGCACGCAGGTTCAGGTTGGAGGTGGGGTTCGCACTCATGATTCAGCAATGCAATACCGTGACCTCGGCGTTTCCCGGGTCATCATGGGTACGGTCGCTTACGAGGACCCAAGCTTGGTCGAATCGATAGCGTCTGATTGGGAGGGCGGTGTCTGTATTGGTTGCGATTACCGCAAGGAGGCGACAGGAGAGGCTCGGCCTGAAGACCCACTGTCTGCTATGAAAGTCGCGGGCCGGGGCTGGCTGGAGAACTCGGGTTGGGATGTGGGCAAAGTCCTGCGGAGATTCGGGAACGTTGGGGCAGCGGCGGTAATAGCTACTGACATAGATCGAGACGGTTCGCTCGAGGGGCCCGACGCTGAAGGCTTGGCCAATATTGCGAAGGCCAGCTCGGTTGGCTTAATCGCATCCGGCGGGGTTTCCGCACTGAGCGACATCGCCGCATTGGAGCGCCTTTCGAAGTTGGTTGTACCTCCCTCGCCCGGAAGCGGATTGATAGGTGTGATCGTAGGCAAGGCGTTGCTCTCAGGAAGGTTCGGATTGCCGGAGGCAATAGCAGTCGCATCAGGACGGGCGTACCCGGGAGCAAACCAGTGAATGCCGTGAGGGTGATCCCCTGCCTGGACGTGGACCGCGGCCGGGTCGTTAAAGGAGTGCAATTCGAGGAATTGGTGGACGCCGGGGACCCGGTTGAGCTAGCGGCTTTTTACGACAAGGAAGGCGCTGACGAGGTGGTCTTTTTGGATATCACCGCCTCTTCCGATGGTCGAGACACCATGGTGGACGTGGTGGAGCGAACTGCTGCCAAGGTGTTCATACCACTCACGGTTGGAGGTGGGGTCCGTAACGTAGAGGATGCTCGAAAGCTCCTCAGGGCGGGCGCAGACAAGGTCGCCGTCAACTCAGCAGCCCTAGACCGGCCCGAGCTAATAAGTGATATATCCTCAGAATTCGGGGTGCAGTGCGTAGTTGTGGCCATAGACGCCAAGAGACTGCCGAGCGAAGGATTGGGCGATCCGGGTTGGTCCGTCTATGTCCATGGCGGACGCATCAATACCGGGCGAGACGTGATTGAATGGGCCCACGAAGCGGAGAGCTGTGGAGCCGGCGAGATTCTTTTGACTTCCATGGACCGCGACGGCACCAAAGACGGGTTCGATTTGGACCTGACCGCTCGCGTATCCGATGAGATTGGGATTCCGCTTATAGCGAGCGGCGGGGTAGGTGGACTCTCTCACTTGGTCGAAGGGGTGAAGCTCGGACACGCCGACGCAGTGTTGGCCGCTTCGGTTTTCCACTTCCGGGAGTTGACAGTGAAAAGAGCGAAAGAGGAGCTTTCAAGGCAAGGAGTGCGGGTGCGCCCATAGTGCTGGGTCGTGCAGCATGTGGATTGGGAGTAGCTTCTATGTGTGGCCGTAACTCAACCTCCCAGGAAAGCAAAGTCCGTCTCCATTAAAGAGGCCAAACAACCCATCACCATGCTTTCGGACCGCCTGCTTGTCGGTCTGCCACCAAACGAGGGGGAGCGTAGGTCAAAGACCGGCATTTTGATTCCGGCGACTGCGGCGAGGGTTTCAAAGCGGCTTGTTTGGGCCGAGGCCATCGCGGTCGGACCACATGTAAGGTCGGTTCGGGCGGGAGACCGAGTGCTCTTCAATCCAGAGGACTGCTCGGAGGTCGAGGTTCGCGGGGAAGAATACCTAATATTGCGTGAGCGAGACGTACACGCAATGGCGTCCGAGAGAAACGAGGATGGGACCGGGCTCTATCTATAAGATTCCGGGGAGTGGCCGGTAGTCACGGAAGGCCGATTTCGGGCATCCAGCTAGACGTTCTTCCAATGAGAGGCGACGCTGATGAAGAGGACGATAACTCCGGCGGATCCGGAAGGCCAAGAAGGCGAACGGAGACGGAGGGAAGCTTTCGCGGAAGTTTTGCAGGTTGGTTATACAAACGCCCAACTCGAACGATTACGTTTCGACCGCGAAGGATTGGTACCGGCGGTGGTCCAAGACTATCGATCGGGCAGGGTCCTCATGCTCGCGTGGATGGATGCAAGCTGCCTGCGGAGGACCTTGGATACCGGGGTTACTTGGTTTTGGAGCAGGGCTAGGCGAGAATACTGGTCCAAAGGGGAGAAGACCGGTAACAGGCAATTGGTGCGGAGGGTATCCGTCGACTGCGATGGCGACACGCTGTTGGTTGAAGTGGACCAGGTGGGTAACGGTGCTTGTCACTTGGGTACCGAGTCGTGCTTCTCGCGCCAGTTTGGCGCTCCAGTTGATTGACTTATCGATCAAACAAAGGAGTCATCATCCGGGCCACCCGGGACGTTGTCTCAAGTCCTCGTTGGCGTTCGCGTAAGCTATCGGCAAGCGAATGGAAACGAAAGACTGTGACGGCTTAGGAAAGCAAGGAATTGAGCCAAGGCTCGGACTTGAGGAATTTGCCACCTTGGCGGCCAGATTCCAGGTCATACCGGTCTGGATCGAGCTCCTGGCCGATACCATTACGCCTGTTTTGGCTTTCGAGCGGCTGGCGGGAGAGGAAAAGGAAGGTTTCCTCCTTGAGTCGGTGGAACATGCCGAACGCTGGGGACGGTTCTCGTTTGTAGGCAGGAGGCCGATATCAACGTTGGTCTCGCAAGGCGGACGAGTTGGAATGGTCGGAGCGCGGGTAGCGGAGGTGGTCGAGGAGGCGGGAGTCCTTTCGGCACTCGAAACATTGCTCGGCTCTTTGAAAGCGCCGGGCCCTAAGGAGCTGCCAGGGCTTTCGGGCGTGCTTCCTCTTTTTTCGGGATTGGTCGGCTACCTCGGATACGACGTGGTGAGAGAGGTGGAGGACTTGGGTTCCGCTCCGCCGGATGAGCTTGGTCTGCCAGATGGGGTCATGGCAATCTTTGGGCAGATTGCGGCCTTCGATCACTGGAAGCAAAGGGCTTACTTGATCGACAATGTGATCATCGGTCCGGAGGCGACTCCCAGCGAGCTTGCCGATGCGTACAAGGAATCTGTGGCCCGCTTAGGGAAGATGGCCGAAGATTTGGCGAGGGCCTCTCAAGAGATATTCATAGCACCGTCGGATGTGCTTTCGGCAAAGCCCAAATTCAAAAGGGTCACGCCACGCGAGACCTATATGCGGTCGGTGGAGGCCGCAAAGGAGTCCATTCTCGACGGGGACGCCTTTCAGATCGTTCTTGCACAACGATTCGACCTGGACACCAGCGCAGAGCCATTCGAGATTTATAGAGTGCTCAGGCAGGTAAACCCGAGCCCTTATATGTATTTCATAAAGTTCGAGCAAGTGACTCTGGTCGGATCCTCACCTGAGCCTATGGTCCAGTTGGCCAATGGTCGAGTTATCTCTCGGCCGATCGCTGGGACCAGGCCACGAGGGAGGGGTGTGGCTGAAGACCATAGGCTTGCATCAGAGCTGATCGAAAACCCAAAGGAAATTGCGGAACACGTGATGCTGGTGGATCTTGCTCGAAACGACGTAGGTCGAGTAGTCGAGTTCGGTAGTGAGCAAGTCGACGAGATGATGACGTTGGAGCGCTATAGCCACGTCATGCATATGACTTCTCAGGTATCAGGGAGGTTGAATTCCGGCCTTGGGCCGATCGACGTCTTGAGGGCAACGCTGCCGGCGGGCACGGTGTCAGGCTCCCCAAAGGTTTCAGCGATGAAGATCATTGATTCCCTGGAGCCCACCAAACGCGGTCCATACGCTGGAATCGTTGGGTACCTCGACTTCAACGGTAATCTTGATACCGCCATTGCCATACGCACTCTTGTCGTTTGCCCAGATGGCCGCGTCTCCATTCAAGCTGGAGCGGGGATCGTGGCAGATAGTGACCCGGATTCCGAGGACAGGGAGTGCCAATACAAAGCTGCGGCGCTTATGGCAGCGGTTTCCTCGGCGGAGGTTTCCAGCCGTATTAGAGGCAGCGCGGCGGGTTAGATTCAGTTGCTCTTCCGGGCGGGGTTCGCCGATATCAGCTACGAAGTCGTTGTCGTTTCGGGTCCGGATGCCACCCGATTTCTTCAAGGCCAGGTCAGCCAGGACGTCGTGGCAATTAGGCCTGGATCCTCGGCATTTTCTCTCTTGTTGACCCCCCAGGGGAAGTTGTGCGCCCTGGTTCGTATCTTGAGGAGGAGTGAAGAATCCCTGTGGTTGATCGCGGATCGTGGTCTTGGGGAACAGGTCGCAGAGAGATTGAGAAAATTCAAAATCCGCGTAAAGGCCGAAATTGCGCTGGAACGAGTTGAGGGGTTGAAGGTATTACCTTCCCCTGCCTTGTGCTTGGGCCCCGGTGAGCTGGATCGAGTTGTCTCGAAGCTGAACGCCACAGAGAGCAATCCAAGAATTGCCGGCGGCATTGGCGATGACGAAGCAGGTCGGCACGGCTCGGGAGACGAATTGGTCGTCATTGGCGACCTAGATAGCAAAGACGTATTGTCACTCGGGTTTATCGGGTCCGAGGCACCGAGGATCTCTCAAGGAGGCGATAAGACAAGGCTTAGTCTGTTGGAGGCGGCGCTTGAGGAAAAGGGCGCAGAGAAGGTTTCCGCCGAGGTCGCCGAGATATGGCGCATAAGCAGGGGAATCCCGAAGCAGGGGCCGGAGCTTGGCGACACGACGATAGTGCAGGAGGCGGGGTTGACCGAGATTGCGGTTTCGTTTGATAAGGGCTGCTACACGGGGCAGGAACTTGTTGCAAGGATCGACTCCAGAGGCAGCCAGGTACCCAAAAGGCTATACGGCCTATCCGGCACAATTGATGGGGTATCAGCCGATAGCCCGGCCATAGTCGAAACCTCCAGGGTGTCACTGGTCTCCAACCAGGATATGGCGGGCACTATCACCAGTGCGGCAATAATTGAGGGTCGCCTTTTCGTTCTTGCATATGTGCAGAGGAAGTTCAATGGGCACGAATTGGGATTGTTACTGGACGGGCATCGGGTCAGGGAGCTTCGCTTTTCCCCGGTCACGTTGGAGGTAGCGGAAATCGAACTGTGAGCTGAGATCGGTCCCGGTTGGCTAGTCTTGCATGGGTGAACAAGTATCTCGCCGGAATTATGGCTCGCCATCGTGAGATTGCGGAGTTGGACGAGCGGGATGTGGACAAAGAGATCGAAGCGGCTGCCTCCTTGGGTGGCCCGGGTCGGTTTGCCGAATGCATTCGTGAGGACAGCGGGCTTTCGGTGATCGCGGAGATCAAGAAGCGCTCGCCTTCCGTGGGGGATCTCGACTTAGGTATAGACCCCAAGGAACTGGCCACCATTTACGAGTCGGCGGGAGCGGCATGCATCTCGGTGCTTACCGATGAGGAGTTCTTTGGTGGGAGCCTACAAGATCTTTGCGACGTGTCCGGGACCGTATCGGTTCCAATCTTGAGAAAGGACTTCACCGTCTCAGAGCTGGATCTTTGCGACGCGAAGAAGGCCGGCGCGGATTGTGCCCTGTTGATAGTTGCGGCTCTCACCGACGATGAGCTGGACCGTCTCTCTCGTGCAGCGGCGACGCTGGGTCTCGACGTAATCACCGAGGTGCACGATGCTTCCGAATTGAAGCGTGCTGTCGATACCGGTTCAACGATGGTGGGGATCAATCAGCGCAATCTCAAGACTTTCGAGATAGACCGGAACAGGGCAATGGAGCTCGTTCAATCCGTGCCGCCGCAGTGCCTCAAGATCGCAGAGTCAGGCATTGGCGATCCTTCCGATGTTGATGTTTTGGTCGATGTCGGTTTTGATGCGGTGCTGATCGGCGAAGCGATAATCAGGTCCTCTGACCGTGCTCAGGCTGTAAGGGCGTTTGTCTCTGCCGGCCAGCGGGGACACGCTGTTGCATAGCGTGCCGAAATGTTCGTAAAGATTTGCGGAACGACGAGTGAAGAGGATGCGCTCCTGGCAATCGCCATGGGTGCTGATGCCGTGGGGTTTGTCTTTGCGCCTTCACCTCGCCAGGTATCGCCCTCAGCCGTTGAGCATATTGCTTCGAGGCTACCCAGGGATGTGATGACTGTGGGCGTGTTCAGGAACGAAACGGCGGAGAGAATCGTCAAGGTGACCTTGGAGGCAGGATTGCAGGGTGCTCAGCTGCACGGGGACGAGCCGCCTAGTGTGACGAATTTCGTGGCTGAGCGCATAGCATTCACAATTAAGGCATTCCCGGCGGGAAGTGACGCAGTGGCCCGTTCCAAGGAGCATCATGCGAAGGTAATCCTTGTCGACTCATCGAGTCCAGGATCGGGTCAGGTTTTCGATTGGGAGCTGGTCGAAGGCGTGGCACCGGGACGCCGATTGATGTTGGCTGGTGGCCTCAACCCGGACAACGTTGCGTTGGCAATCGAGATGGTCCGACCGTGGGGAGTTGACGTGGTCTCAGGAGTGGAGGCGAGCCCGGGACGCAAAGATCCGCGGAAGCTGAAGGCGTTCATGGATGCCGTCCGCGAAACGGAGCTCAGGCTTGGCTTGGCCGGTGCGGACGACTTCACTGGTGCGGCCATGGGCATGCGTGAGATCGGAACGAAAATTGATCCTGACGGCGAGAGAAGTGCCTATGACTGGGAAAGTGATCCCTATGCCTCCGAGTAACCTACCTTTTGGCGTCCGATTGCAGGAGAGTTGAGGTTGGAGATTCAAGGGAACTTGATGGGTGAGCCCACCGAAGAAGGCCGCTTCGGTGAATTCGGCGGCCGGTTCATACCGGAGTCCCTGATCCCGGCTACCCGTGAACTCGAGGCGGTTTTCCGGGAAGCGTGGAGCTCCGAAGACTTCAAGGAGGAGCTTGATCGGATACTCCGCAGTTACGGTGGCAGGCCAACTCCCATCACTAAGTGCGACAGACTTAGCAAGCAACTCGGAATTGAGCTGTACCTGAAGCGAGAGGATCTGGCCCACACGGGATCACACAAAATCAACAACGTCATCGGACAGGCCCTTGTGGCAAAAAGAGCCGGAAAGACTCGCTTAATCGCTGAGACCGGTGCCGGACAGCACGGTGTGGCTACAGCTACCGCAGCGGCGCTGTTCGGATTCGAGTGCACCGTGTATATGGGTGAGGTCGACGTCGAAAGGCAGGCCCTCAACGTTTTCAGAATGAATCTCCTCGGAGCAACGGTCAAGCCTGTTTCAAGTGGGTCGAGGACCTTGAAGCACGCGGTCAACGAGGCACTGCGCGACTGGGTGGCCTCGGTCAACTCAACGCACTATTGCATCGGGTCGGTTATGGGACCTCATCCCTATCCTTGGATGGTTAGGGAGTTTCAGAGCATCATCGGGAAGGAGGCCAGATCCCAGTTCTCCGAGTTGTTGGTCCGAGGCGAGACAGGAGCGACACCTGACTTCGTCGTCGCATGCGTCGGAGGAGGTTCGAATGCGGCAGGGGCGTTTGCAGGGTTTGCCGCCACGACCGCCAGGCTGGTGGGCGTCGAAGCGGAAGGAGGAGCGGCCATCGGCAAGGGTTCGGTTGGCGTTGTGCATGGCATGATTTCAAGGCTTCTTCAAGATGAAGCCGGCCAGGTCACCGAAGCCCACTCCATATCTGCAGGCTTGGACTATCCCGGCGTTGGCCCTGAGCATGCGTATCTGGATTCGGTGGGTAGGGCATCGTATTTCAGCGTTGGCGACGAAGAGGTCCTAAAGGCATTCCAATTGTTGGCCAAAACGGAAGGAATAATCCCAGCTCTTGAGTCTTCGCACGCCCTTGCCTGGATAGTGAGGGAATCAGGCGGCGAGATCCCATCAGGATCTTCGGTCCTTA
>DAIDIS010000009.1 GCA_027451785.1 Acidimicrobiales bacterium | reverse complement strand
GCACCTTGGGATTAAAAGTCCCCTGCTCTACCCGATGAGCTAGCGGCCCGCCTGAGATCGTAATTGGTTTCAGGGGGACATAGTTAAATGAAACGGCCTGGGAAATGAAAATGCTGCAAGGCGCGATGCTCGATCCCTGGGTACAGTAGATATCTGTCGTGCACACTTTTGCATTGAAGGCGATAGTGATCTTGACGATACTGGCGGGCCAGACAGCGGCGATCCTGGCTTGGGATGCTGCGGGGGCGAACCGCGCCTATGCCGAGGCCCAGGTTTCCCATACCGAAGCTCCACCGACTATCGCATTTTCCAACCCGGTGGTAAACCATGACGCGCCCGACCCGGACGTGGTGAGCATCGGCGGTGAGTATTACCTCTTCACGACCTCTTCTATGGGCGAGAACATACCCGTCTACGAATCCTCAGACATGATCCACTGGCAGCCAATGGGAGATGCGCTTCCGGCATTGCCCTACTGGCAGGGACCACTGCACTCTTGGGCTCCAGGTGTTTTCTTCATCGACGGTCAATTCGTAATGTTCTATGCGTCTCTCCAAGCTTCAACCGGACTGGAGTGTATTTCCGAGGCGACCTCTGCGATCGTAACTGGGCCGTACAACGATCCTTCCAGCGCTCCGCTCATTTGCCAGGCGAGCCAGGGTGGGTCAATAGACCCTCAGCCATTCGTGAACAGCGACGGGGTCGCCTACCTGTATTGGAAGTCAAACAACGGCCTTCAAGGCGTCCCGGCAGAGATTTGGGTTGCTCGGTTGACTCCGAACGGTCTGGGTCTTGCGTCCGCTCCGCTGCCCATCCTCACTCAGACACTGCCTTGGGAATCGACGGTGGAGGCGCCGTTTATGTACCTGAACGACGGAGCTTATTACCTCTTTTACTCCGGAGGCCTTTGGAGTACTCCCGGTTATTCGGTCGGGTACGCCGTCTGTAGCGGACCCGAAGGCCCTTGCTCGAAGCCACAGGCTGAACCGATCATCTCGTCAGTGCCGGGCATGCTCGGCCCGGGAGGGGAGTCCATTTTCCAAGATAGCTACGGCCGCAGTTGGATAGCGTTCCACGCTTGGCCTGGTCCGACTACCAGCTACGGAGATGGAGGCTATCGGGCGCTGTACATCGAGCAATTGGAGTTCGTGGACGGAGCGCCTGTGGCGGTGGCGCCACCATCGCCCAACCTCGCCGACAGCGGCTATTTGATGGCGACGGCCGATGGTTCGATCTTCGCGGGTGGCGATGCGAATAACTTGGGTCAGCTCTGGCCTGCTCCCCCCAGTGGCCCGATCGCAGGATTGGCGGTGGCAAACGGGGGCAGTGGATATTGGCTTGTCGACAGCCAAGGGACCGTCTACCCGTACGGGACCGCTCAGTCTTTTCCTCCCTTGGCCGGGATTAGCCTGCACACTCCGATCGTGTCGGTTACCGCCACCCTGGACGGGAAGGGGTACTGGCTTGCCTCTGCCGACGGTTACGTCTACGCGTATGGTGATGCCGTTTCGTATGGCTCTCCCGGATACCTTCACCTGAATGGCCGGATCGTCGGCATGACCATGACGTCCGACGGTAAGGGGTATTGGCTCGTGGGCTCGGATGGTGGCATTTTCTCCTACGGCGACGCGCAGTTCTTCGGCTCCACGGGCGCACTCGAACTCAACAAGCCTGTAGTCGGGGTATCTCCGACCCCGGATGGAAAGGGGTATTGGTTGGTGGCTTCCGATGGTGGGATTTTTGCTTTCGGGGACGCAGGTTTCTATGGCTCGACCGGGAACTTGACCTTGAACAAGCCTGTTCTTTCCATGTCGGCGACCAAGGATGGTAAGGGGTATTGGATGGTTGCCTCCGACGGCGGGATTTTTGCCTTTGGGGACGCACCCTTCTACGGCTCTACCGGTGCAACTTTGCTTGAATCTCCAGTTGTCGCCATGGCGACTGTCAGCCAATCACCTTCCGGATCCGCCTAAGCGAAAAGCAAGGCTTTCCATTGAAATGGGAGGCGGCGGGTCGGGCTGGGGAAGTCGGTCAGAGATTCGCCGGTTACTCAGTTGCCTTGTGACTCGGACGGAGCTGCCGACGCCATCTTGCGCTGCGCCGGGCTTACCCGAGTATTTGCAGAAGCCGACTTAGTGGTAGCTGCCCCCAAGGCCTGAATGATCGATGTGGCAATTCCGGGCCCGTCCAATCCCAGCTTGGAAAGGATGGTGTCCGGCTTGGAGTGATGGAGGAACCTGACTGGGGTTCCAAGGATAAGCGAGGGCGAACACGCTCTGGTTTGGCTAAGTCCTGCAATCAGGTCGACAAGGTACGAGCCGGCACCGCCGGTTCGCAACCCGTCCTCTGCGGTCACAATCAAAGGATGGGAAGCGGCGTCCTCAAGCATCTCGGGGTCAGCAGGGCGCACGACCCTAACGTCCCAGACTGTCGCAGAGATCCCGGAGTGCTCCAGGATATTGGCGGCCTCTTCGGCGGCCTCTGCCATCTTCCCAACCGCCAGAATGCAGACATCTTTTCCGGAACGGACCTTACGGGCCTTCATTCCTGTCCCAACCTGGTCGTCGGGGACCTGGCGCGCAAGAGTCTTGGAGAAGCGGATTATTGCCGGACCGTCCAGCTCAAGTGCCGCTTCGAACATCAAAGGAAGCTCTTGCGCAGAAGACGGAGCAAAAATCGCCACGTCCGGGATCACAAGGTTCAAGACCATGTCCAGGACGCCATGATGGCTGGGGCCGTCGTCGCCTGTGATACCGGCCCGGTCGAACACATAGGTGACCGGGAGCTTGTGCATGCCGACATCCAAGTTGGCCTGGTCGAAGGCGCGGGAGAAGAATGTCGAGTAGAGAGCCACTACAGGTCGAAGGCCGGCCATGGCCATACCGGCCGCTGCGGTAACGGCGTGCTGCTCGGCGATTCCGACGTCCAGGTACCGATCCGGGTACCGGTCCTGGAACGGCAGTAGGCCGGTAGGACCAGGCATTGCAGCCGTGATCGCAACGATTCTCGGGTCGTTCTCCGCAGCCTTCAGCAAGGATTCTGTGAAAACTTCTGTGTAAGACCTGCGAGGCAATTCCTCGACTGCAGCACCGTGCCCGTTCCCTTGGATAGCGCCCTTGGCCGAGATGGACGCTATATCGGAAGGCGGGTCAGCATGCCCGTTTGAGGACGAAGTCCCCGGCGCCACAGACAAGGTGGTGGGCGACGACACCTTGAGGTCGTGCAGGCACTGCACTTCGTCCTCTTCGGCTGGGCCATATCCCTGGCCCTTCCTGGTTAGGACGTGAACGACGATCGGGCCGTCGTCGAACTCAGCGGCATTGCGAAGAGCACTTTCCATTGCAAGAACGTCGTGCCCGCCAAAAGGACCTGTATAGCGAACGCCCAGAGACTCGAAAAACACGTGAGGCTCGACCATCTCGCGCACGGCCGACAACGTTGCGTGGACACTTGAGTATGCAAGACCACCCACTGCAGGAAGATCCTTGATTATCTGCTTGACCTTGTTCCTGGTCTGTACGTAGGACGGGCTCAGTCGGATGCGGGAAAGACTCTCGGAGAGCTTTGAGACGGTTGGAGCATACGAACGACCGTTGTCGTTCAAAATGACGATTACCCGGCGTCCGGAGTGACCGAGATTATTGAGTGCCTCGTAGGCCATGCCACCCGTGAGAGCGCCGTCACCGATTATTGCAACTACCCGGCGATCTGAGGGGGAGTGGGTGGAACCCTTGGGGGAACGGAGGCCGTTCAAGTCAAAGGCGGTGGAGAACCCGTGGGCATAGGAAAGAATTGTTGAGGCGTGGCTGTTTTCGACCCAATCGTGTTCGGACTCGGTCCGGTTTGGATAACCGGATAGCCCCCCTTCTTGGCGAAGGCGGTTGAAGTCGTCCTTGCGGCCGGTGACGATTTTGTGTACGTAGGCTTGGTGACCTGTATCCCACAGAACAACGTCCTTGGGGGAATCGAATACTCTGTGGACGGCAAGGGTGAGTTCCACAGCTCCCAGGTTCGATCCCAAGTGACCGCCGGTCTTCGAAACGGCATCTACGATGAACTGCCTTATCTCGGCGGCAAGCTGCTCAAGTTCCGCGCTGTTGAGTTGGCGCAAGTCGGCGGGAGAATTGATTGTTTCCAGGATTTTCACATCTTTTCCAATTCTCTTGTCGGCGATTCTCCACTGCCAGGCTCGTCACATGCCCAAGCTGCATGTGACTACCGAGCATCACGGTCTTATTCATAAAGTTATTACAGGATGAGGCGATAAGCTCCAAGAAAGTTTCTGCGAATGGAGCGTTTGTGACGCCTATTTCTAAATCTGCAGGTAGGTTGCATTGCTGAATCCCCAGGTAGTCGACTCTACATTGGCTGTCGCATTGTCGAAAGGGGGTGACTTTGCAGAAATCTTTGTGGAGGACCGTCAAGCGACTGGTACCTCGTTGGATGACGGCAAAATCGAGGAAATGTCCTCAGGCAGGAACCGTGGCGCAGGGATAAGAGTCATTGTCGGCGAGACAACTGGATTTGCCCACACGACCGACTTGAGTGAGGAAGGGCTTGCGAAAGCTGCCATGGCTGCCGCAGCCGTGGCGACACGTTCTCCCCAAGGAGGGACGGTTTCCGCAGGCGACGTCGGCGGGAGTGGCGCCGGATTGCGCGAAATGGAGGCGGGCAGGTTTAAGGGCACTTATGAGCCATTGTTGGCCAAGCTTTCTGGTCGAGAAGGCAGGGTCATCCTGCCTGAGTCTGTGCCCAAGTCCCGGAAAGTCGAGCTGCTTCGCCAAGCTGACGAGATCGCCCGTGCCCAAGGCGGAGCAATTGCGCAGGTCATGGCCGGTTATGGCGATTCGAGGCGAAGGTTCTTGGTCGCAAACTCGGATGGCGTCTGGGCCGAAGATGACCAGGTGCGGACCAGGATTTCCGTCTCGTGCGTTGCCGTCGGTGACGCAGGGATGCAAACGGGGTACGAGTCGGTGGCGGAGACGGTCGGGTTCGAGCTTTTTGAAAAAGTGAAGGTTGAGGAGGTTGCAGCCGCTGCAGCCGATCGGGCGCTGGCGAAGTTGAATGCCCGTCCGGCACCTTCGGGTGCGCTTCCGGTCGTCTTGAAAGGCGGGTCGGGCGGCATTCTCTTCCATGAGGCGTGTGGACACGGCCTTGAGGCCGACCACATCGTCAAGGATTCTTCTGTGTACGCAGGAAAAGTGGGCGAGCTGGTCGCTAGTCCCCTGGTGACTTTGGTCGACGACGGAATGATGGCGGGCGAGTGGGGGAACTTCCTGGTAGACGACGAAGGGATGCCCGCCAAGCGAAACGTGCTGATAGAAAACGGCGTCCTCACCGACTACATGTGGGATTACGTAAGGGGAAGGAAGCGTGGTGTGCCCAGCGGTCAGGGCCGAGGCCGAGGTGGCGCGGGACTGGGCTCTTCTGGGAATGGTCGCCGCCAAAGCTACGAGCACCTTCCTATGGTGCGAATGACAAATACCTATCTCATTGCAGGCAGCGACGACCCCGACGAGATCGTGGCGCAGACTCCCAGGGGTGTCTATGTAGCCAAACTTGGCGGCGGCCAGGTCAACACGACGACCGGGGACTTCGTATTCGGCATGGTAGAGGCCTATCTGATCGAGGACGGAAGGATTACCGAGCCGCTTCGAGACGCCAACTTGATAGGCAATGGTCCGGAGGTTTTGAGGCGGATCGACGCAGTTGCCGGCGACTTTTCAATGTCACCAGGAACCTGCGGAAAAGACGGCCAATCTGTACCTGTCGGGTGCGGCCAACCAACTTTGAGGATCACTGAGGTGACCATTGGAGGTACTGCCGGTGCCTGAGACGAAAACACAGATGAATCCCTCGCACGAAGGGAATCAGGCTGATCGGCGACGTGGTGCCACCCCGGAGGGTGCGCCTGACCTCGGTCAGCTCGTGGCGGGAATTGTCGGGCAGGCCAAGTCCGGCGAAGACATAGAGGCCTTTGCCGGGTGGGACCGTGAGGTATCGGTCAGGACCTATGAAGGAGAGATTGAGCACCTCGTCTCCGCAGAATCGGCCGGAGTCGGGATCAGGGTCGTATCAGCCGGCAAAGCCGGGTTCGCATATTGCGGGACCTTGGATCGCAGTGCGATTGCAGAGGCATTGGCTGAGGCAAGAGACAACCTCACCTTCGCTACGCCTGACGAGTTTGTCGGGCTGGCCGAGCCTGATGGCGTTGTCGCCCCCGATCTCGAATTGATCGCAAACGATTTTGCCGAGCTCGACACGACAGCCAAGGTCGCGATGGCCTTGGAGCTCGAAAGCAAGGTCGCTGAAGGTGACAAGCGCATCAAAAAGGTCGAGTCCTCGAACTACTCGGACGTCATATGGCACTCCGCTTTGGCTTCCACCAAAGGGATCCAGGCGTCCACTTCGGCAACCAGAGCATTCATCCATGCCGTGGCGATCGCTTCGGACGGAGGGGAGCCAAGGACCGGTGTCGGTTACTCGGTGGGGAAGGCACCCGGCGAGCTGAGCGTTGATGAAGCTGCCCGGGACGCGATCGAGAGATCCACGTTGTTGCTCGGTGCCAAGAAACCCAAGTCCGGAAGGCTCGATGTCGTTTTCGACCCGAGAGTTACGTCCACCCTTCTTTCGATACTTGCGGGGACGCTATCGGGCGAAGCTGTTGAGAAGGGCCGGTCTCTTTTTGCTGGGCGGATGGGCGAAGACATCGGATCTGAGTTGCTGACCGTAACTGAGGACCCCACCGACCCGAAGGCGTACCTTGCGTCGTGCTACGACGGGGAAGGGCTGGCTACTAGGCGAACCGAGCTGGTTTCCAAGGGCGTATTGTCGGCCTACCTTTACGACTCCTATTCGGCGCGGCGGGCGGGTACCAAGTCGACGGGATCAGCAGTGAGATCTGGATTTCAAGGCACACCCGGCGTTGGGGCGAGGGCGCTATCTTGTCAGCCCGGCGATCTGACTCAAGCCGAGATGATCGCCGGGATCGAGAACGGAATACTGGTTACGTCCATCTCCGGGGTTCACTCCGGGGTCAACCCGATCAGCGGAGATTTTTCGGTCGGGGCCGAGGGCGTGTTGATCCGATCAGGGAAGTTGGCCGAGCCGGTCAAAGAGGCGACCATTGCGTCCACGATCCAGCGGATGTTGCTGGGTGTGTCCGCCGTCGGCTCGGACGTCGAGTGGATGCCGTCGAGCGCGGCGGGCGTGTCACTCGCAATGGCCGATGTAAGCCTCAGCGGGGACTAGAACCCGCTGAGAACCACCTAGGCGTCCGGCTCTCCAGGAGGCTGTCTTGGAAGGTCTCTAGGAGGCTGCCTTGGATGGTGCGGCACTTGAGCTTGAGCCGGAATTGGAGTTGCCGGAGCCTTTTGAGGTCCCTGGAGAGGCAGTCTCGGGCTTGCCGGAGCTCCCCGCAGAGTCGGATTTTGAGGTAGCCGCTGCAGACTCACCGGACGATCCTGCTGACGCGCTGTCGGCGCCGGTAGTGGGGGTGTCGGTCTTGGTGCTGGTCTTTGACGACGAACCTCGCGAGTCGTTCTTGTAAAACCCGCTCCCCTTAAAGGCGATCCCGACCGGGGAAAAGACCTTCTTCAACGTTCCCTTGCACGTTGGGCATTCAGTGAGAGGATCGTCACGAAAAGACTGGACGACCTCGATGTGCCTCCCACAATCCCTGCAGGCGTACTCATACGTCGGCATCGCTGGCTTCCTCCGGTAATGCTTGGTGGTTTTAGCACTCGCTCTTAATGAGTGCTAACGCAATGGTATAAGAATATCTGGGGTAGAAGAAATCCCTCATTTTTGAAAACGTGGGGTGATCAGCAC
This sequence comes from Acidimicrobiales bacterium, assembly GCA_027451785.1. Classification (GTDB taxonomy): domain Bacteria; phylum Actinomycetota; class Acidimicrobiia; order Acidimicrobiales; family JAKAVM01; genus DAIDIS01. The sequence continues at coordinate 2,857 of DAIDIS010000009.1, read as the reverse complement.
GAACTGCACGAATGGCGTCCTGCGCCGGGACACTCGCTCCGTTCTGTGACTCGCAAAATTCCCTCGGAAAGGCGACAATGTTTTCAAGCTCTCGATCTAACCCACGGAGGCAATCATTGACTTCTTCGGAAAACAAGGCCGCTGCTAGGCAATCCGAAGGTGGGGTCACGAAGCCGATAAGGAAGGTCGTTATCCCTGCTGCCGGGCTCGGCACACGCTTCCTACCCGCCACCAAGGCCCAGCCGAAGGAGATGCTCCCTCTGGTTGACACTCCGACCATCCAATATGTGGTCGGCGAGGCATCCGCCGCCGGACTCGATGACGTACTAATCATCACCGGCCGAGGAAAACGGAGTATCGAGGATCACTTTGATCGCTCGTTTGAACTTGAGCATTCGCTGGAGCTGGCGGGCAAGACCGAGGAACTCGAGTTGGTCAGGTCGATTTCGGAGATGGTGAACGTTCACTACGTGCGCCAAGGCGACCCCAAGGGGCTCGGCCATGCGGTCTTGTCTGCTCGGCAGCATATTGGGGATGAGTCGTTCGTAGTAATGCTGGGCGACGACGTCATGGATCCAAAGGCTGAAGTGACCAAAAACATGCTGGCGATACATGCCCAGACCGGCTACTCGGTCGTAGCGCTCAAGGAAGTTTCTCCCGAGGAGATCTCTTCCTACGGCTGCGCCAGGGTAGAGACTGACGACGATGGCCTTGTCAGGATCATGGAGATTGTCGAGAAGCCCAAGCGCGAGGAAGCCCCGTCAAACCTGGCTGTAATGGGCCGTTACGTTTTCACCCCGACCTTGTTCGATACCTTGGCCGAGACCCCCCCGGGGAGAGGCGGCGAAATCCAGTTGACGGACGGGATTGCGGCTCTTATGTCCAAAGAACCCGTCTATGGGTACGTATTTACCTGGGGCCGCTACGACATCGGAAACAAGCTCGACTACCTGCGTGCGACTGTTGAGATCGCTCTTTCCAGAGAAGATCTGGGACCACCTTTCCGGGAGTTCCTCGTCGACCTGCTCCAGACGGATCTAGACTCGCAGCATGTCTGATGGAGGCCTAACTCACCTGGACCCACTTGGTCGTGCCAGGATGGTGGATGTAACCCCGAAGGAGTCCACTCATCGGCGCGCCCTAGCTCGCTGTCGGGTGAACATGCTCCCGGAAACGACCGTCAAGGTCGCATCCAACGCAATCACCAAGGGAGATGTGCTTGGGGTCGCCCGGATAGCCGGGATTCAGGCAGCGAAGAAAACCTCGGACTTGTTGCCGCTTTGTCACCCACTCCTTGTGGGATCTGTCTATATAAATTTCACTATTGGTGACGACTACGTGGATGTCGAAGCGCAAGTGGAAACCGTGGATCGCACCGGCGTCGAAATGGAAGCAATGACGGCTTGCGTAGTGGCCGCATTGACCGTATACGACATGTGCAAGTCGATCGACCGGAGTATGACGATCGGTGATGTTGCACTGTGGGAAAAGACCGGTGGCCGATCCGGAGCATGGCGCCGCCCAGGAGCTGAATCCACAGCCCCATTTGAGCTGTAACCTGTTACATCTTAGAAATTTCTAAGTTCAACTTATTCAGGTGTCTACCTGCGGCTTAGTCGCCATTTTCGCAGTCGGCAGGCTTCCCGAATTGGAACTCTGCGGCCCCGCCACTAAAATGTGGCCAAGCGATATTTCGATTTATGACTGTGCTTGTCCCTAACATATCCAGTGAAATTCCACTGGTAATCCACTGGTAATCCACTGGGGCGAGCCGGTAAGAATGAACCACACGCATTTAGGTGGAGAATTTTTCGCAGTATCCACCACTCCCCGCGGACCGCGTAATAAGGTCCCTAACACAAAGGCAGGTAGAGGAGTTTGACCCTATTGGTTATCCTGGCCCTGGCAGTTTTGTGGATAGCTGTATTGCTTCCGTCGTTCCTGAGGAACAGGTCGGAGGGTAGAGTGACCGACTCCGTCGGTGACTTCCATCGGCACTTGGGAGTTTTGAGGAGAACTGGACCAACCCCATTGGTTGCTCCAGCTCACCGACTGCGGCCCAATGGAGGGTTCGGGCAAATCAGCTCGATGATCTCGGCACGCGGTTTCGGATTCAACCGCAAGACACCGCCGTCCGTCCCTGGACGCGTCAACCAGCAGGTTGCTGGTGCGCCCGCCACATACAGCGGTATTACCTTCATCGGTAATGCGGCCCGGGCACAACAAGACAACGGAACGCAGATTCCGTCATTCCCGGCACCCGATATCTCGCTCACCTCGAATATTTGGGGTCGACCGAACGGGGACTACGACGCTGCCTACCCCGATGGGATTGGACCGGACTCATATGGTTACGCCTCTTCCCAGGAGCCAAGTGGACTTGAAGGCAACGTTGTTGCTGCCCGCTTGGGCGCCAGGGATGGGGGACCGGCTTACTCCCGCTCAGCTGGATCAGGGCCTCGCCTGAGGACCAGCCAGGCAACTCTCCAGCGCCGTAAGAACGTCCTAGTAGGGCTTCTTGCGTCAATGACGGCTTCGTTCCTGATCTCGTTTGCGTTCGGCATTGCCCTTCTTGGCTACTTGGGCGTGCTTTCCATGTTCGCCCTGGGAGGATACGTATTCCTTCTGGTACAGATGAAGAACCGAACAGCGGAGCGTGCAATGAAGGTTTCTTCGATCCGTCGCTTCGAGCCGGGGGAGATCGTTCCTCAAGTTGCTCAAAGGCACCCGTCGTCGGTGCTTCGCACTTCGGTAGGTAGCTAAATCCCTCACGGAATCTTCTAGTTGAGCCTCCGAAGCTCTGTTTGATGCCCTGGCCGGTTTCTTCGCCAGGGCATTTTGCATTAATGAAACCCTG
>DAIDIS010000008.1 GCA_027451785.1 Acidimicrobiales bacterium | reverse complement strand
AACCTTCTCTCTATGAAGTATCTGAAAAGCCATGGGTGGATGCTCCTGGAGCGGTTGGTTAGGTCGAACAACCCATGAAGGCAGATGCAACCGGCAACCGTGGTGTCCATTTCCTCGAAACCCGGCTGTAGCGAGATGTCGGAAGGAATGAGTGCAAGAGTTGCGGCGATCTGGGCTCCCGAAGATGACCCGGCTATAACAACTCTATCGGGGTCGCCCCCGATCTTGGCCACATTCTCCTTCACCCAAGAAAGTGCGCGCTTTGCATCTACAAGATGGTCGGGATGTGTAGCCGCCGGACTTAGACAGTAGTTCGCGCTGATGCATAACCAACCGAGTGATGAAAGGTGGTGCAGCAACGGTAGTGACTGGTTCCTCTTATCCCCGAAGGACCAAGCGCCACCGTGGAGGTAAAGCAATACAGGCGCGGACGCGAGAGGGGCATTCGCCGCATTCAGCCACGATGGCCGGTAGATGTCCAGAGTGTGGTTGTGGTTACCGTCTCCCCAGTAGTCGACATCTCCAATCTTCTGGGAAGTCGCAGGCTTGAATGGATACGGCACGAGGAGGTCCCGAAGCTTCCCTGGGCGAATTACCTTGGCTGACATTTGCTCTCGCAAGGTTCGCGTTGCTCGCAATGACGCTGCAATCTGGAGTAACTCAACGACAACAGCGGTGACCAGCAAGCCTTCAGGGATCAAGTCTTTTCTGAGACCCGGCCATTTCAGCCCGACCACAGCAAGGGTGCCATCGACGATGGCAAGTTGAACGCACAATTCCGAGCCGACGACAGAAGGGATGTAGAGCAAGAGCGCCACAATTCGCCCCTTCGCTAGAGATAAGGACGACAAGGCGATTAATGCCAGAACAATTGAAGCCCCGAGAAAAATCCATTCAGCCACTTCCGGAAACAGTAGTCAACGCATTGCTAAGTAGCGGGACCGCGGCTGATGATTTTCTGCGGATAATCGAAGTTGGCTGAACTTGGCGGTTCCAAAAGGAGCGGGAGACGTCCCGATCGAGAGAGCGGCTACAGTAATTAGCGAAATTGTCAGAAAGAACCGTATCGCGCAATGAACGCTCCGCCGAAGCCGCGCCTTTAGGGGCGGATTCCGGACAGCCGCTTGAAAGTGCCGGCTCGATGGTTTCGGATTTTGACTACGAGCTTCCGGAGTCGCTTATAGCGCAGAAGCCGCTAAAGCACCGCGCCGAGTCGATTCTTTTCGACGTTGCCGGCCTGAGCCACGAAGTGGGGCTAAGGCGGTTCCGCGATATTTCAAAACTCGTCGGCCCCGGTGACTTGATGGTCGTCAACGACTCGAAGGTGATCCCAGCTCGGCTTCGGCTTGTGAAGGAAACTGGTGGACGCGTTGAGATTTTTCTGGTCGAGAGAGTCAATAGTGCATCCGGACCGCCTACTTGGCTGGCAATGGCCAAGCCGATGAAAAGGATTGCCCCAGGAGACGCACTGTACGCGCCGGAACCTCTCGCCAAGCCTTCAATGTCGGCTGCACCAGGTTCTGTGGTTTCGGTAATCGGGAGAGATGACGATAGCGGTTTATTGGTCGTCCAGGTCGACGATCCAGACGAGCTGGCGCGGCTTGGGGAAATGCCTCTGCCGCCCTATATCCGAAGCACGATTGATGACCCTGCCAGGTATCAGACTGTCTATGCTCGGAATCCCGGCTCGGTTGCAGCACCTACGGCAGGACTTCACTTCACTCCCGAATTGATTGACGATTGCATAGCGGCGGGTGCCAATGTCGCGAGGATTGAGCTGGCTGTGGGTCTTGGGACCTTCAAGCCGGTCACAGCCGAAAGGCCACAGGACCACATAATGCACTCGGAGGCATATGTAATTCCGGCGGAGACAATCAGCCTCATAGATTCGGCCAGTCGTGTTATTGCCGTCGGCACCACGACTCTGAGGGCACTTGAGTCGTATGCCGCCACCGGGCTTATCGCCGGCAGGACCGATCTTTTTATTCACGGGACGTACGAGTTCAAGATTGTGGATGTTCTTGTAACGAATTTTCATCAGCCCCGCTCTACACTCCTGATGTTGTTGGACTCGTTCATCGGTGGGCATGGGCGTTGGCGTAGCATCTACCAAGAAGCAATGCGGCGGGAGCTAAGGTTCCTGTCCTTCGGGGATGCAATGGTGGTCCGAAGGGGTGGGGGCACCGAACTTAACCAACTGCCCCGGTACGGATGATCTCAATCGAGTTCCAGGACGGCCTGGCACGTGCGGGCATTGCGAAACTCCCTAATGGCAGCTTTGCAACGCCGGTCTTCATGCCGGTCGGAACTCGCGCGTCGGTGAGGGCGGTACCCGTCGGCGAAATCGAGGCGATCGGGGCGGAGATCATCCTGGCCAACACCTATCACTTAATGCTGAGACCCGGTGCAGACTTGATTGCCGAAATGGGAGGTCTGCATCGCTTTACTTCGTGGGAGGGAAGTATCCTGACGGATTCCGGTGGGTTCCAGGTATTTTCCTTGGGCGCCCGGTATGGCGAAGAGGGTGTTTCCTTCAAGTCGGTCTACGACGGCTCATCCCACCTATTGACTCCCGAGAGGGCAGTTGAAGTCCAAGAGCAGCTCGGGTCGGACATTCAAATGGTCCTTGACGTCTGCTCCGCGTTGCCCGCATCTTCGGAGCAGCTCCGGCATGCTGCGGAATTGACGCGGAGATGGGGTGACAGGGCTTTGGCTGCTCGCAAGCGTGAGGACCAGGTTATCTTCGGTATTGTCCAGGGAGGAGACGACCCCGACCTCAGGGTGGAAAGTGCTCGTTGGGCTACGGCCTCCGGGTTCGACGGCTACGCAATCGGCGGGTTATCGGTAGGTGAGCCCAGACGTGAGCGGAACATTGCGCTTCAGGCAGCGCTTTCGGAGCTTCCGGAGACGTTGCCGAGGTACTTGATGGGGGTCGGAGATCCCGTCGGCATCGTAGACGCCGTTTCCATGGGCGTTGACATGTTCGACTGCGTACTTCCAACCCGGCTTGCTAGGCACGGGACGCTTCTGACCGCAGGTGGTCGGTTGAATATCAAGCGGGCCGAGTTTGCACGGGACATTGACCCGGTAGAGGCGGGTTGTCCGTGTGGGACGTGTAGGAGGTATTCGCGGGGCTACCTGAGGCATCTTTTTGCCTCATCTGATCCCGTAGCTATGACTTTGGCTTCAGTTCACAATCTTTCCTGGATGCATGGCTTCGTCGGCAAAATGCGCGAAGCCATAGTGCAAGGGGAAATGGAATCGTTCGCGAAGGGGATCTACCGGGCTTGGGGAGCCGAGGAATAGGAGGCCGGTCTGACGATGATCTTGTGATCCGGCACGGTAGCATAGGTACTACGTGAAGCTGAGTTCGCTGTTCCGGCTGTCGATATTGAAGGCTATGACATCCGGTCTGGCCGATTCCTTGCTGGCATCAAATGTAGTGCCGGATGAGGCGAGATCGAGGTTGTTGCGGTTGCGAGGTTCCAAAGTCGGGGAGCTTTGTACGTTCTCGTCTGGGCTGCAAGCCTCAAGTGCAGAGAGAATCTCGATAGGTTCCAGCTGCTATTTGAACAAGGGTTGCATCCTTCAAGCCGAAGGCGGGATCGAGATAGGCAACCATGCCTATCTAGGACGAAATGTCACGCTGGTTACGATCAACCACGTCTTCGGGCCCTCAGGGCAGCGGGCTGGTGCCAAGTATGCGAGTCCTATTTCGATTGGAAGCGGATCGTGGCTAGCGTCGAACGTTACGGTCCTTCCTGGGGTGAGTATCGGAAGCGGAGTGATCGTTGCCGCCGGGGCTGTTGTTGCAGCTGACCTGTCAGACGATGCGCTATACGCGGGAGTGCCGGCGAGGAAGCTGAGGGATCTCCCCCCTGAGGGCGAAACTCTCATCGCCCAAGCTGCCAAGGAGTTATAAAATTCATATATGGGTAACCTTCTTGGGTGGCGCCGCCACCCTTCGGCAAGGGACCTCAAAGAGGACCCGGCTGAAATGACCGCGGATGCGCAAGAAGGTGGCTTGGCGGAAGGGCGATTGCCCGCGGGTGTGGGATTGGAAGGTCCGCATTTGCCTAAATATGACGTCGACGAGATAGTTGCAACTTACAAGAGTCGTCGACCCAAGGCCGCCAAGGAGAAGATCGGCCTAATAACGGACGCCTTCAGTGTCGCCTTTGAAGCACACAAGGGCCAGCTAAGACACTCCGGCGAGCCATTTATTTCACACCCTCTCTCGGTGGCTTCCATTGTCTCCAGGCTTGGCCTGGACGAAGTTTCCATCGCGGCGGCGCTCCTTCACGACACAGTGGAAGACACGCACGTTTCCTTAGAAGAGATCCAGGGTTCGTTCGGAGTCGAAGTTGCAAAACTGGTCGACTCCCTGACGAAACTGGACCGGCTGAACTTCGACTCCCGTGAAGCCCAACAGGCAGCAACAATGCGCAAGATGCTTATAGCGATGGCCACCGATTGGCGCGTGCTTGTGATCAAATTGGCTGACCGCCTTCACAACATGGAGACAATTGGCGCACTCCCGCAATGGAAGCAGCAGAGGATTGCGCGAGAGACACTGGACATCTATGCGCCGTTGGCGCATCGCCTTGGCGTCCAAGAGCTCAAGTGGCGCCTTGAAGACAGGGCGTTCGAAGCTCTTCATCCCGGCCCGTACAAGGAAATCTCGGAATTGGTGGAGCGGAGAGCCCCCGAGAGGGAGACCTACCTATCCAAGGTCATCGAAGTCGCTGAAAAGCAGATGGACATTTCCGGAATTGCGGCTGAGATCACCGGACGGCCCAAACACTATTGGTCCATCTACGAGAAGATGGTCGTTAAGGGCAAGGAGTTCGATGACATCTACGACTTAGTCGGCATTCGGGTGATCCTCGGAGATGAACGGGACTGCTGGGCGGCAATGGGCACGATTCACTCCCTTTGGACGCCGGTTCAGGGACGTTTCAAGGACTACATCAACTCGCCCAAGTTCAATCTCTACCAGTCACTCCATACCACCGTTGTAGGGCCGGAAGGCAAAGCTCTGGAGGTACAAATCCGGACGCGTGAGATGCACCGACGCGCTGAGTTTGGTGTCGCTGCCCACTGGGGTTACAAGGAGAACTCCACTCCCGCGGAGATCGCGTGGTTGCAGCGGATTATGGACTGGCAAGCCGATACCCCTGACCCGCTGGAGTTCCTTGAGACCCTGAAGTTGGACCTCGAACAGGACGAGGTTTATGTATTCACTCCCAAGGGAAAAGTTGTCACCTTGCCTGCCTCGTCGACCCCCATTGATTTTGCGTATGCGATTCATACCGACGTCGGCCATAGATGTATCGGGGCGAGAGTAAACGACCGCCTGGTTCCCTTGGACAGGAAGTTGGCCTCCGGCGAGACCGTCGAAATAGTGACGACCAAGGCATCAAATGCAGGACCGTCCAGAGATTGGCTGAAGGTCGTAGCCACTCCCCGGGCGAGAAACAAGATACGCCAGTGGTTCTCCAAGGAGCGGCGTGACGACGCGATTGAGACCGGTCGCGAGGAACTGGTCAAGTCTCTCAGGAGGGAAGGACTTCCAACTCAGAAACTTATGGCTTCCGAGGCGCTCGTTGAGGTCGCCAGCGCCTTGCATTTCGAGGCCCTTGAAGCGCTTTTCGTTGCTATAGGCGAAGGTCATCTTTCCGCCAGGTCGGTCATTCAGAGGCTGTCGAAGGAGCTGACGGGTGGCTCGGGTGGAGAAAGACTTCCCACCACCGCCACACAGAGCCGCAGGCGGCCGTCCAACAGCGCCGTCGGGGTTTATGTGGAGGGCTTGGACGACATGATGATTCGGCTCTCGAAATGCTGCACTCCGGTACCTGGGGACCAGATCATCGGTTTCGTCACCCGGGGCCGTGGCGTGTCGGTTCACAGGGTCGACTGTGCAAACGCGATAGCGCTACTGGCCAGCAGCCAAGAACGGATGATCGAAGTGGAGTGGGACAGGGAGCGACACGGTGTCTTTATCGCTTCAATCGAGGTCAAGGCACTCGATAGGTCGGCTCTGCTTACGGACGTCTCTCGAGTACTTTCCGAGCACCACCTGAACATCATCTCTTCGTCGACCCACACGGGTTCGGACCGGGTGTCGAGAATGTCGTTTGACGTCGAATTGGCGGACCCGGACCATCTGGATTCGGTTCTGACTTCTCTTCGCCAGCTTGATTGCGTTTATGACGTATACAGGATGCTCCCTGGGGCAAAGAGCGCTGCGGGTAAGCACACCGCCCTCCACGCAAACTAACCTTCCATTCCATGACGAGGGAGATGGACCAAGCGAAAAGCTATCGCGCGCCCAGTGGTACCCGCGACCTTTTCGCCGAGGAGTCTCGCAAGTTCGAGGCGATAACCTCGGCATTCTCCAGGCATATGTCATTTGCGGGGTACGGATTACTGGAGACGCCCCTCTTCGAAGAGGCTGCCGTCTTCAAGAGGAGTATTGGGCAGGGTACTGACGTAGTCAACAAGGAAATGTACGAGTTCGAGGACAAGGGTGGCCGTCTGATGTCATTACGGCCCGAAATGACCGCATCGTGTGCGAGGGCGTTTGTCCAGCACAGCCCCCCGACTCCTTGGAGGGTGAGATATGCGGGGCCGATGTTCAGGTACGAGCGACCTCAGGCTGGACGCTACCGTCAGTTTTATCAATTGGGAGCTGAGGTTTTCGGTACGGCGGATCCGGAAGTGGATACCGAAGTCATTTGGCTGGCCTATAAATTCATAGAGTCCCTCGGAATCCGTTCTATGACTTTGAAGCTGAACTCCCTTGGTGATGCCAATTGTCGTCCGCAATATCGAGAGAAGCTCGTCTCGTACCTGTCGAGCCACCGGGACGGCCTTTGTGACGAGCACCGCGACCGGCTATCGGAAAACCCCATGAGGGTTCTAGACTGCAAGCGCCCTGAGTGCGTGGAGGTTGCCGGCGGCGCGCCCGTGCAAATTGATCACCTTTGTGACGATTGTGCGGCTGCGTTTCGCTCAGTGACGGAAGGATTGTCGCGGGCGGGAGTTGCGTTCGAGTTGGCCCCCAGATTGGTCAGAGGGCTCGATTATTACATGCGGACTACGTTTGAGATTTCAGGCGACTCACTAGCTTCAGCTCAAAACGCCCTGGGTGGCGGTGGAAGGTACGACGGCCTGGTGGAGTCGATCGGTGGGCCGCAGACGCCCGGCATTGGGTTCAGTCTGGGCATCGAGCGCCTTCTCCTCGCATGTGACGCGGAGGGCGTCTTGAGTCTCGGTGAATGGTCTCCCTTGGTGTTCGTTGTTTGCCTATCTCAGGGTGAAGCAGCCATCCACGCCGGTCGCCTTATCTATTCCCTTTGGGGCGGCGGCGTGAATGCTCAAGCCGCTGGCAGTAGCCGTTCGACCAAGGCTCAAATGAGAGCTGCCGGTAAGTCCGGCGCAGCACTCGTTGCGATTGTCGGGGACGAAGAGGCTGCAAACGACTCGGTTTCGGTGAGGATTATGAACCGAGATAGTGCCTCCGGCTTGCTCGAACGGATGGCGACCGATTGGAAAGCAGCGGACAGCGATCAATGGAGTGAGTTTTCCGAGGGATCACAGGTCACACTTGGAATTGATCGTTTCGTGTCGATCGTAGCGGGGTCGTCCGGCTCGACGGAAGTCGCTTCCGCAATTTCGGGGGACTCAGCCGGAGTCCCGGCGAGTCAGGGTATCGAGGTTCATAACCCTTAAGCGGGTAGTTTGCAGGTGTTGAGAGGACAAATGGGATCGAACGGATGGAAATGAGCTCTGGTATCGCCAAGGCAGTTGGGATGAGGGACACCTATTGTGGTGATCTAACCAGCGAGGACATCGGTAGGCGGGTCGCTGTATGCGGCTGGGTCGCCAGGGTCAGGGAGCACTCTTCGCACCTGGCATTTATCGACTTGCGGGACAGATCTGGGCTGATCCAGTGCGTTGTGGAAGGAGATATGAGCCTGAAGAACGAGTACGTCCTGCGGGTCAGCGGCGTTGTCTCCGCCAGGCCGGAAGGCACGATTAACCCAGGTCTCAAGACTGGAGAGGTAGAGCTAACCGAATGCGAAGTGGAGGTGCTTTCAGAAGCACAGACCCCGCCATTTTCGCTTGAGGAATGGTCCTCATCCGAAGAATCGGTAAGGCTCAAGTACAGGTTCGTCGACTTGAGGCGAGAAAGGCTGCAGCGCAACCTGTTGCGTCGTGCCAGAATGATTGCGGCGATGCGCTCACGCATGAGCAGCGAGGGATTCCTGGAGGTTGAGACCCCGCTTTTGTGGACGCCGACTCCCGAAGGGGCCCGGGAGTTCGTGGTGCCATCACGTCTCCAAAAGGGCTCATGCTACGTACTCCCGCAAAGTCCCCAGATCGCCAAACAGTTGTTGATGGTCGCCGGATTAGACAGGTATTTCCAGGTGGCCAAGTGTATGCGCGACGAGGATCTCCGC
>DAIDIS010000007.1 GCA_027451785.1 Acidimicrobiales bacterium | reverse complement strand
ATGTTCACCGCATCCTGTAGTTCCGCACGCTCCAACTTGCCCGACAAGTAGGTGACAAGGGCGAGTGTGCACCCCAGCAAGAGAACCCAGGGAGCGGCATCTTGCAACGCAAGAACCAGCACCGAGGAAATTGCGATTCCGGCCACGCCCAACCCGGGGACGAACTCCGGACGATTAATGGTGGCACCGCTGTCGTTCGATAGTTCCGACCTGGACCAGACCGCAACGACCAACATTGTGATCAATACAGAAGCAGCCCATGCGGGGAGCATCATCGAGGCGAAATGGATTCCATTGGTGCGGTGTCCTGAAAGCACGAGGAGATTGGTGAGGTTTGAACCAGGTAGCAACAACGACGCAGAGTTCGACATGAAAACGGTCCCGAAGAGGAAGGGTTTGGTTACGATTGAGCGGCTTTTGGCTGTATGGATGAGAACGGGTGTAAGGAAAACGACCGAGGTGTCCAGATTTAAAACCGCTGTAACGACCGCGACTAATCCCATCATGCAGGCAAAGAGCACGAGTGAACCGCCGGGGACCATGGCCAGCTTGGAACCTGACCACTCGAAAAACCCTTCACTGTTGGCCACGGCACCGATCAACAAGAGTCCGGTGATTAGCGCAAAAGGGTGCCACGTCTGGAAGAAAGCTTCGGACAACGGTTGCACGACGAAACCACCGTATCTCAGCCTCGTTGCACCTAGAGGTGTAGCCTCCTAGCTCCGTTCGCCACCCTTGTGGATCTGGAGAGCTGGCCTCTGCACTCCACTCCTTGTGGGTATGGAGGGCTGGCCTCGTCGACTTGTGGGGTTGAATACAAATAATCTTCGTTGGGTAGTAACGTCCAACTGGACAGAGCGGAAAGCCTGAGGTCGCGGCCGCTTTGAGCCCCAAATCTAATGGTCTCGCTTAACGGATAGGAGGAACGCCGAATGAGTCCTTCAAAGGACGGCGGAAAGTTCGCGGTTGTCCTGGCAGGTGCGGGAGCAAGGGGGGCATACGAGGCAGGTGTCCTTTCGGTGGTACTTCCGGAGTTGGAACGGCAGGGCATTCGTCCGAGCATCTACGTCGGTACCAGTGCTGGTTCCCTCAATGCCGTTCTCTTCGGTGCGCTTGCCGACTTGCCAGCCGGCGAGGCAGCCAAGGTGGCGGCCGCCCAATGGCGCTCGATTCGCCGCAGTCAGGTATTTTCCTCTCTTTTGACAACTGTTCCTAACGTTTTGGTGCGTTATATGGCGAGCATCTTGGGTTTGAGTTCTCTGGGCCCTTCGAGTTTGCTTCGCACTGCGCCCATGGACCGGTTCGCCAGTACTTGGCCTTACTGGTCTCAGTTGCACGACAACATCGACTCTGGAAGGCTCGACGCGGTAGCGGTTGTGACTACCTCTCTGGCAAAGCGGTCCACAGTTGTCTTCTGCGAGTTGGCGAATGGTGTGCCGACGCCGGTTGCCGACCCCGGAGATACCGAATTCTATTCGGCCACCCAACTAGGTTCCGCCAACGTTCTTGCTTCTTCCGCCATCCCCGTTCTGTTCCCGCCGGTGAGAATTGATTCGCCATCTACTGCGGCGGGCTGGTACATGGATGGAGGTGTCGGCCAGAACAATCCGATCAAGCCCGCCCTGAAGCTGGGCGCCAAGAAGCTCTTAGTAATCGGTACTACTCAGCCGACGGTCGAACCGAACCCGCCCAGCCAGGCGCAGCCGGTCGCTGGAGTGGCCGAGAGTGTGATTGGTAGCGAGCCGGATATTTTCGAGGTATCGGACTCCGTACTCAACTATCTCTTGGTCAACCGCTTAGCCACAGACCTTGCGAGCCTTGAGGCCATGAGGCTTGGCTGCCTGTCACCCCCGACAAGCGGGACAGGCCGGCGATCCGGGACGGTGACCTCCGGATATCAACACGTTCCCAATGCCTACATCGCTCCGGAAGACCCCTTTGCAATCTCGGGCCTTGCCGCCACCGTTATGAAAAAGGAATTTGGCGGCCTGAAGACCCTAATTGACCCAAATTTTTTCATCATTGAACGACTCTTGGGAGGTGGAAGCCAAGTGTCGTGGGATCTCTTGAGTTTCCTGCTTTTCGACCCAAGCTTCTGCTCGGGCTTGGTCGAGATGGGACAACAGGATGGCGAGAAGGCGATAGCCAACGGTACCTTGGATCAGCTCCTGGTGCCTTCTCCAGTGAAATGACGACTTCTGGGACCCGGCGCTGAGTATTCCGGTTTGGCACCCGACGAGTCGTAGGGGATTGAGCAGGAGACCCACGAGTCGATACAAGAAGGTCCTAGCGTTTGCCGCAGCATGCGGCATTTTTGCCGCGACCAGCCCGCTATGGGAGAGCAAAGGTGCGGCCAACCCATTCTCGCTCCCTTCGAAGGGCGTCCCGGCCTTTCGCGTCGCGATCGTCCGAAATGCCCTGAGTCAGGTGGGTTATTCGACATCGCCGAGTAATACCTATTGCAACAAGTTCAGTGCATTTTGGGGTGCAGGAAACGACAGCTGCGGTAACGGCAACTTGAGCGAAGAATGGTGCGCGGATTTTGCGGCCTGGGCATGGCGAAAGGGAGGAGCGACTTTTGATTATGGCGGAGCGGATGGCGAGATAAACGGTGCGGCCGCGAGTTTTTACCTCTGGGGGGTTCGTCAAGGCACGTGGCACCCAATCTCGTCGGGATACGTTCCCCAGCCGGGCGACGTAGCCGTTTACGGGCTCGACGCTCCCGCCGCGAGCGCTGATCACGTTGCCTTGGTGGTATCCGTCCAGAGTGGTGAGAGTGGGCCGAACGTCGTCAATGGTGATGGAAACCGTACGGGTTTTTCGGTGGTCGAGACAGCGGTGGATCAGTACGCATCCGATGCCCAAGGCGCCGGGGGAAGCTTGTCCGGCTATGTTTCACCTATTTCGGGCTAAGAGTCGCGCTCGGTAATGTGGGCAATCGTATATAGGGAGCCATCAATTTTGAGGGGCTCCAACCTGATGCTGATCGGGACAAGGGAACCATCCGGTCTCTCCGCCTCAGGAAGAAGTCCCGGGTCCATTTCCCGGTCGTTAGGCTCAGCCTGGTAACCACGCCTATAGGCCTGGTGCCCCCAACGCTTGTCGGACGGGACCAGCAGCTCTACGAACTCGCCGACTATCTCTTCCGACGACACACCAAGGAGCCTCTCGGCTGCCTTGGTGATAAGGACAACCGCCCCCTCAACGTTGACGATGACGATTGCGGATTCCGAGGCTTCGAACTTGGTGATCTCTTCAGGTAAATCAAAAAGCGACATCCGACAATTTTGTCATGTTCTAAAGAGTCGCCCCGAAGGTTCTAAAGAATCATCCCGGCGCCGGCCGTCGTATTGGTGGCTTCGTCGATCAGGATGAAGCTTCCTGTGACCCGATTGCGGCGGTACTCGTCAAAGAAAAGTGGCGTTGTGGTCCGCAGGGTCACCCTTCCAGTCT
>DAIDIS010000006.1 GCA_027451785.1 Acidimicrobiales bacterium | reverse complement strand
GGGCTGGTCCTATTGCCTGTTTCGAAGTCCTCTAGCTTTGCGGTCGACGAAGGAGGGGGGTCGTCGAGCGGATCCCAATCGTCAAGGCTTCCCATCACTCCCACTCAATGGTGCCGGGAGGCTTCGAGGTAATGTCGTAGGCAACCCGATTGACGCCCGCCACCTCGTTGATGATCCGGGTGGAAAGGCGCTCCAAAAGCTCATACGGCAGCCGTGCCCAGTCGGCCGTCATGGCGTCTTCGGAAGTAATCGCTCGAAGAATGATCGGGTAGTCGTAGGTTCTCGCATCGCCCATAACACCTACACTGCGAATACAGGGAAGTACGGCGAAGCTCTGCCATATTTCCGTGTAAAGACCGGCTCTCCTGATCTCCTCCAGAACGATGGCGTCGGCGTCCTGCAGTATCCCAACCCGCTCTGCAGTCACTTCGCCGATAATCCTCACGGCCAAGCCAGGACCCGGGAAAGGTTGCCGCCAGACCATCTCCTCGGGCAACCCCAACTCCTCACCCACCGCCCTGACCTCGTCCTTGAAGAGGTCACGCAGAGGCTCCACCAGGTCGAACTGCATGTCCTCCGGCAAACCCCCGACATTGTGATGGGACTTGATCTTGGCAGCGTCCTTGGTGCCCGACTCGATCACGTCCGGATAAAGCGTGCCCTGGACCAGGAAATTAACCTCACCGATGTCGGAGGCTGCCTCCTCGAATACCCGTATGAATGTTTCGCCGATGATTTTTCTTTTTGCTTCGGGATCGGAGACTCCCTCCAAGTTGGAGAGAAACCGATCGGCGGCTTTAACGTGAACCAGGTCGACTTCGAACTGGCGCCGGAAGGTCTCTTCCACCTGCTCGCCTTCTCCTGCACGCATGAGTCCTGTGTCCACGAAAACACATGTGAGCTGGTTGCCGACAGCTTTATGGACGAGTGCGGCAGCAACAGAGGAATCCACTCCTCCGGAAAGGCCACAGATTACATGTCCAGTGCCAACCTGCTCACGAATATTTTGGACCGAGCGTTCGATGATTGAGGTCATCGTCCAAGTCGAGCGGGCGTGGCACCCATTGTGAAGGAAGCTCTTCAGAATCTCCTGGCCACCCGGCGTATGAGCCACCTCGGGATGAAACTGGACCCCATAGATGCCCTTGGCACTGTCTTCGAACGCGGCAGCCGGGGCCTCAGCAGTAGAAGCGGTAATCGTGCTTCCGGGCGGGGCGGCAACGATGGAGTCGGAGTGGCTCATCCATACGGTCGGGCAACCTTCTTTACCGATGGGAAGGTCGGCGAGAAGGGCGGACTTGTAGGTAAGCGACAGGTTGGTCTTTCCGTACTCGCCTCGACCGGTCGCCTCGACCGTACCCCCGAGCATCGAGGCCAAGAGCTGCGCCCCGTAGCAAATCCCCAAAATCGGAATTCCCAAGTCGAACACTTCAGGGTCAATGCTTGGCGCACCTTCGACATGAACCGACTGTGGACCACCCGAGAAAATGATTCCGATCGGGTCCTTTGCCTTCATCTCGGCAGCCGTCATCGAGTGAGGGACTATCTCCGAAAAGACATGTGCCTCCCTAACCCGTCTGGCTATCAGCTGCGCATACTGCGCGCCGAAATCTACGACCAATACCTTGTCGAATGTAGTGCTCATCTATATAGCCAATCTGGGCCGTTCCGGCGCCATGGCGCCGGTTCCGAAAATCGTAGAGCCGACACCTGTCGCAATTGCCGGACCGGAGGCGGCTCCATTTGTCGCTGCCATCATCCGAGCGGCGAAATTTAGCCTAACGCCCCATACCAACCTTCTGATCACGTTGGAGCGCCTTGCCTTCCGTTTGCAGGGACGGAGCGACCATAACTTCCGCCTTGTGAAAGTCCTTGAGGCTCTCATAGCCACAAGTGGCCATCGAGGTCTTCAACGCACCGAATAGGTTGAGCTTCCCGTCGTTCTCATGTGCAGGACCGACAAGAATCTCCTTCATCGAGCCACGTACGGAGGTCCTGACTCTCGTGCCCCGAGGAAGAGTCGGGTGGAACGTAGCCATACCCCAGTGGTACCCGTGACCGGGTGCCTCTTCGGCCGCAGCGAGGACCGAACCCAGCATGACCGAATCGGCGCCGCAAGCGATCGCCTTGGCGACGTCGCCGCCGTTCGATATGCCCCCGTCTGCGATCACATGCACGTAGACGCCGGTTTCGTCGAGATGGCGCATCCTGGCTCCGACCGCATCGGCAATAGCGGTTGCCTGAGGTACACCAAGGCCCAAGACTCCCCTGGTCGTACATGCGTTGCCCGGCCCGACTCCAACGAGGATACCGACAGCACCAGTGCGCATGAGGTGTAATGCTGCGTGATAGGAGGCGCAGCCACCTACGATTACGGGGATGTCGAAGGAGCGGATGAAGCTCTTCAGGTTCAACGGCTCCACGGTCTTCGACACATGCTCAGCCGACACCACTGTGCCTTGGATGACCAGAAGATCAAGCTCGCCTTCGAGGATCGCCTTGGACAGCGCCTGGGTTTTTTGAGGAGTTACCGAGGCGGCGGTAACGACGCCGGCCTGCTTGATCTCCTTGATCCTTTGGGTTACCAGCTCCGGCTTGACGGGCTCTGTATAGATCTCCTGCATCCTGGAGGTCACTTTGTCGCCCTCAAGCGAGGCGATCTCGGTAAGGACCTTGTCGGGATCCTCGTACCGGGTCCAAAGACCCTCAAGATTTAAGACACCGACGCCTCCCAGGCGCCCCATTTCAATGGCGGTGGCAGGACTCACCACTCCATCCATTGCGGAACCCATGAACGGAAGCTCGAACTTGAACGCGTCTATCTCCCAGGTGATATCCACGTCCTCGGGGTCGCGGGTGCGCCTGGAAGGAACGATTGCGATGTCATCGAACCCGTAGGCTCTCCTACCCGACTTGCCGATCCCGATCTCTACCTCTGCCACGACGCTCTATCTCCTATCCAACGAAGCAACTCATGGTCTGGACGGAAGCAAAACTTGTCTCGACAAGGACCCCCGGCGCAACCAAAAAACTTCAAAACGCTCGACAACGAGCCGGATTCCCAACCCCCGGAGCACGCCCGGCGGCTCGAATGCGGTGCTCCCCTTCTACTTTAGTCGCAAGTGGACACAGTGCACTTCTCGGGTGGGACGGGGCTCAAAGCCTTGAGCTGCTGGGAGACGACCAGCATGATCGGCATCATCGGATCGACAATCGCCAGGCCGACGTTGTCGGCAAACTCGGGGCCAAACCCGCATTCGGAGCTTTCCAACCAAGCCACTCGGATGACGGCACCGGTGTCTCGACGTGGCAGGATCTGATTATGAGCGTGGCAGGTACAGGGAATGACCTTTCCAATGGCCCACTGAAGGTACTAGTTACGGGAGCATCGGGATATGTTGGCGGACGACTCGTGCCCGCCTTGATTGCTGCCGATTGCTATGTGAGGTGCTTGGTCAGGACCCCCGCAAAGCTGGACGGCGCCACCTGGCGGCAGGAGGCCGAGGTGGTCGCTGGGTCGGTCGGGGGCGATGTAATTGAGGCTCTCCGAGGTATCGACGTCGCCGTGTACCTCGTGCACTCAATCGGGCAAGGACCCGACTGGGCACTGACGGAAGTCAGCGACGCACTCAGCTTCGCCCAACACGCAGCTGAAGCTGGGGTGAGGCGGATCGTCTATCTCGGTGGGCTGGGGAGTGATAGCGAAACCCTCAGCGCCCACCTTCGCAGTCGGCACGCTGTTGGGCTAGCCCTCTCTTCGTCCGGAATCGAAGTTGTCGAACTGAGAGCGGGAGTCGTGATCGGTGCCGGATCGGCAAGTTTCGAGATGCTTCGCTATCTAGTTGATGTTCTTCCGGTCATGATTACCCCACGCTGGGTAACCACTCGCTGTCAACCCATCGCCATAAGCGACATTCTCGACCTGCTGGTCCAAGCCGTAACTGATGCCTCAATCCCCTCCGGGATCTTCGAGGTCGGTGGGCCGGACATCGTCACCTATTCCGAGATGATGGATCTCTACGCCAGCGTCGCCGGCCTCCCACGACGACACTTAATCAAAGTCCCACTCCTGACACCGGGTCTGTCGTCTCACTGGGTGGGCCTGGTTACACCAGTGCCCGTCAAGTTGGCCCGCGAGCTCGTCGAGAGCCTCGTCAACGAGGTCGTGGTCACCGATGGACGGACCGCCGAATTCTTCTCCAGCAAGCCAATGGGACTTCATGAAGCAATTAGTCGTAGCCTCGCCGCAACCCGAAGTGGCAAGGTCGAAACTTCATTCAGCGACGCTGACCTAGCTTGTTTCGGCATCAACTCGATCGACCCAGCTTGGTCGGGTGGGACGACGCTTAGAGATGTTCGCACTGCGGTGACAGCAGCCGATCCTAAGGACGTATTCACGAGTGTGACTTCCGTCGGCGGAGACAAAGGTTGGTATACGAGCCAGCGACTATGGCAGATCAGAGGAGTAATCGATCAGCTCGTCGGAGGCCCCGGCCTTCGCCGTGGACGGCGCGATGCGATAGGCCTTCGCGTAGATCG
>DAIDIS010000005.1 GCA_027451785.1 Acidimicrobiales bacterium | reverse complement strand
GGTCGACTTCGAGGCTACCGATGTAGGTGCGGTTCCTGACAGCGTAAGAGCAATGTTTTGCGTGCCTACGATCGGGACGGCGCAAGACAATGTCAGGTTGGCCGTGAACGGAGCAGTGGTCGTAGTGCCGCCACCGCCGCCTCCACCACCGGTGGGTTGCGTGTAGGTGAACTTGTCGGCAGCGTTAGCCGAGCTCGATCCCGATGTGTTCGAGACCGTGACGTCCACCGTGCCCGATCCGGCCGGAGAAGTGACCGTAAGGGTGGTGTCAGAGCTCACGCTCATGTTGACGCCCGCGGTTCCCCCGAAGGATACCTGAGTGGCTCCCGTGAATCCGGTGCCGGTAACGGTAACGGCTGTACCACCGGCGGCTGGGCCGCTGCTGGGGCTTACGGCCGAGACGGTCGGAGCGGGCGGAGGAGTTCCGCCTCCTCCTCCACCACCGGTGACGGGAATGCTGACCGTGGGTGCGCCGGACGGAGGAGTACAAGTCACACCGTTGATGGGCGAGCTGCCGGCGGAAGTCGTGAAGCTCAAGTTGGCCGTGGCATCGCCGATGCTACCGACGATGGCAGTGGCGTTTGAGTTTGCGGTGAACGGTCCGATGGCCGAGATGGCAGTCGCCGGGATCGGGATGGTTACCGAGTTCGAGCCCGAGATCGGGAACGGCCCGACGGTGATGGGACCGTAGGGTGCTTGCCCGAGGTCAACAGACGAAGGTGACGCTCCGCTCGCATTGATCACGAACTGAGTCGTCGTCATCGAGATTGCAGTGGCCCCGAGAACGCCCGTGGCGGTCTGGATCGCAGAACCCGGGATTGTCATCGATGCCTGAGCGTTGCTTAGGAATGCAGCCTGGCCGGCGGCGACCGAAGAAGGTGCCGTTGCGGTCAGGGTCAACGGAATCGATTCGGTTCCGAGGACCGGGACCTGGCAGGTGTAGTTGAACGACAGGTTGACGGGCGTGCCCGATCCACCGGCGGAGGTATAGGTGTACTTGTCGCCGCTGGTGATGCCGCTGATTCCGCTGGGTGTCGAAACGGTCACGTCAACCGTGCCGGAACCGGCGGGCGACGTGGCGGTAATGGACGAGTCGGAGTTCACGGTGACGCCGGTTGCCGAAGCGGTGCCGAAATCGACCGCAGTTGCACCTGTAAAGCCGCTACCCGAGATGGTTACCGAAGTACCACCCGAGCTTGAACCGCCCTGAGGGAGAACCGAGGTGACGATGGGTGCCCCACCTTGGTACTGATACTTGTCGGCGGAGCTGGTGGCTGAACTTTGGCCGTTTACGGTGACTACCACGTCCACCGAGCCGGTACCTGCCGGTGGCATGACCGAGCAGGAAGTGGAAGTACAGCTCATGACCATTCCGGCGTTGCCGCCAAAGGAGATCGTGTCATTCGAGGCAGTGGTCGAGAAATTGGTTCCGCTCACCGTCACCGTATTGCCACCGGAAGCCGGGCCGCTGGTCGGGGAAACTCCGGTTACCGTCGGCGTCGTGTTTGCCGAGACCGGGATCGAGACCATCGGCGAAGGATTTGTCGGGGCTGCGCAGGTAGCGTTGCCCAAGTCGGTCTTACCGTTGGCTGTCGTGAACGAGATGTCGGCGGTGGATGCACCCGGCAATGCCGTAAAGGTGCCGCTCGACGGAGCCGTCACCGGACCGATCTGCGCGATTGGTGTCGCTGGAACGGTCACCGTGGCTGGGTTAGAGCCCGAGATCGGGGTACTGGCCGAAACCAGTGGCCCGAACGGAGCTGCCCCGAGGTCGACCGAAGCGGGTGTCCCGTTATCGGTCACGAGGAACTGGCTCGCAGTGATCGTGATTGCTTTGGCCCCCAAAAGAGAAGTTGCAGCCGAAATGGCCGAACCCGGAATAGTTAGGGATGCCGAGGAGTTGGTGATGAAGAATGTCTGGCCCGCAGTCACCGAGGTCGGTGCCGTGCCTGTGATCGACATGCCGATCGTCTGAGTCCCTACAACAGGGACCGAACAGGTCAAGCTGTAGCTGGCGTTAAATGTCGCAGTCCCCGACGCCGCTACGGCACTAGAGGCAGTTGTCGCCAGGGTGAACATCCCTGCGACCGTTACTGCACTGGCGATGCTCGCAAGGAGCCTTACGAACCGTTTTCCCATCACTTAGCCCACTTTCCGACTGTCTTAGGTAGCGGATATTCCCTCAGGCAAGTCCCCCCAAATGAGGCCTCGCTCCCATAAGGATATGCACAGATCTTTATGTGTAACAGAACTGTAACAATACCGCTATACGTTCTTAGTAAAGTTTCTTGAACTCGGTGCCGAGTCTCAATCCCTGCTAGTTGCCAGGGTTACCTTCAGTACGCGTTGTTGTTACCTGAAGTAAGCGCGGTTGCTACCCTGAGTTCGCCTTGATCTGGCTCACGCCAATTCCCCCCTCTCGGATCATCCTGATCTCTTCACCACTTACATCGACAATTGTCGAAGCAATCCCAAATAATTTGCCATAATTGACCAAAAGATCGATTTCGTCGAGAAACTCTTCGGCAATAGCGTCGCCGGAATCCAATGGCGGAGAGCCGTGTCGGTTGGCGCTCGTGGTTGCAATCGGCCCAATCCTCTCGCAGATTCCCCTGATTAGTTCGCTTTCGGGACACCTGACACCTACCGTCTCGACGTTCTCTCCCAGGTAGGCTTTCAGTCCTGGGTGACGTTTGGCGATCAATGTGAGGGCGCCGGGCCAGAAGGCGTTCGCCAACCTCAAGCCCGTCTCACTGAATACAGCCACTTCGCTTTCGGCCTGGTCGAGGCCCGACACAAGCACCGGAAGGTTCGCTGACTCGGAACGCCCCTTTATCCTGAACAGCTTCTCCCCGCCATAGATCCCTTTCGGATTGATCGCCACAGCCAACCCGTAGACGGTATCCGTGGGGATCGCTATCACCTCTCCCGCAGCCAACGCTTGAGAAGCCAGCGCAATGCACTCCTCGGTTGAATGCCTATCTTGCTCGTCAAGCTGAATGATTCTCGTCAATCCGACCCCTTACGATGAGAACTCTCGGTCTTCCAGCCAAGTCCTTCTTCACAATTGCCTCCGAAAATCCCTTTTGTCGCGCGCACTCCAAGGCATCCGATTCCTGGTCCGAACCTATCTCCATCACGAGCGAACCTTCTGGAGCCAGCCATTTGGCCGCGCCATCCAGGATCGACCGTAAACACTCAAGCCCGGTTTCTCCCGAGTACAGGGCAATTCGAGGCTCCGAGTGATGAACTAACGAATCGACCCAGCCAACATCACCGTTGGCGATATAAGGAGGATTGGAGACAATAAGGTCGAATGGGCCGGTTTCCCCCGCTTGGAGAATGGCCGAAAACCAGTCCCCTACCGCAAATCTCACGTTCCACGCCGGCGGTACATGTGGCTGCAATCGCGTAACTCTCTCCAGGTTCTCCCCGGCTAACGAAATTGCTTCTTCGGAGATATCCGTCGCCCAAATCTCCAGTTCAACAGGAACAGGGATGGAACGGGGTCCCTCCTTTGCGATGCTCAGCGCGATTGCACCCGTGCCCGTACCCAGGTCAACTACCTTGAGCTTCCTTTCCCCGGGCCCGCAATCGCTCTCCACAGCCCTACCGACCGTTCCACCGCCGAGCGGGAATTTCCTGCCTGCAATTCGCGAGAGCTCACTCAGGGCTTCGCCGACGACCACCTCGGTCTCGGGGCGTGGGATTAATGCCCTCGAATCACACCAAAGGTCGAGCTCCCTGAACGACCAATGACCGAGAACATACTGAACAGGGGCGCCCCCGATTATCTCATCCACGAACTCACTTGCCTGAGCTACAAGTTCGGGAGAACCCGGGAGAGTACCAGCTCCCGCAGCGAGACCCTTGGTTTCGTCCCCGCCGCCTGTCCTTCTCATCGCCTCTTCGATCACCCAATTTGCCACTACCCCCGGGTTGGGGACTATCCCCTCAAGACGCCCGGACAGCTCAGCCCTGATTGAGGAGATTGTTGAGAGGCTCATCGTTCGACGGCGTTGGTTGGCCTCAGGCCTCTTGAGAAAGCTGCTTGCTCTTGGTGTCGGCGGCAAGAGCATCAGTCACTTCGTCCAGCTCCCCCATAAGAACACGGTCGAGCTTGTGAATCGTCAGGCCGATCCTATGATCTGTTACCCGGTTGTCCTTGTAGTTGTAGGTTCGGATCTTCTCCGAGCGGCCACCACTTCCGACCTGAGAACGTCTTTGCACCGACATCTCGGCATCCTGAAGATCCTGCTCGTGCTGAAGCAACCTTGCCCGGAGAACCTGCATGGCCTTGGCTCGGTTCTGAATTTGGCTCTTCTCGTCCTGCATGGAGACCACAATGCCGGTTGGCAGGTGAGTAATTCTCACGGCGGAGTCTGTGGTGTTAACCGACTGCCCACCTGGGCCCGTCGACCTGTAAACGTCGATCTTCAAGTCCTTGTCTTCGATCGCCACCTCGATCGGGTCAGCCTCGGGGAGCACCAGAACGGTGGCGGAAGAGGTATGGACGCGCCCTTGGGACTCCGTGGCGGGTACGCGCTGGACTCGGTGGGTTCCACCCTCGAATTTCATTTTGGACCAAGCGTCGTCCCCGTCAATCGTGAAGGTGATCTCGTTGTACCCTCCCATTGGTGACGGGTTTGAGCCGAGGACATCCGCCTTCCATCCCATTCGGTCGGAATACCTGACGTACATCTCATATAGATCCTTTGCAAAGAGGTTTCCCTCTTCACCGCCTTCGGCACCTCGAATTTCGACGATCACTCTTCGCCCGTCGTTAGGGTCCTTGGGCAAAAGCAGGATCTTCAGCTGGGCTTCAAGGCGTTCTATCGTGTTCTCCGCCTCCTCAAGGTCGGCCCTGAGAATCTCCCGTTCCTCGCTGGTCGCGTCGGTGATCATCTCCTTGGCCGTCTTGGCGTCGTCGACTGCTGCGGCGTACTCCTGATAAGCCTTCACGATTGGCTCCAGGTGCTTCATTCTCCTGGAAAGGTTCCGCAACTTATCCTGGTCGGAATGGACCTCGGGATCAGAGAGCGAAGTCATGACAGACTGGTACTCCGCCTCGAGGCCCTCAAGTCTTTCAAGCAATGTCTTCCCAGCTTTCTGTGGGCGCGAAAATCAGCTGCGCTTGGCGCATGCGAATACCGGGAGCAACAGGTACAGCCTCAGGTTCCGACAAACCCGATACCGATCAACTCCAACCGATGGGCAAATTCGCCCGGGTCCCCGGACGCTCAAATTGTGACCAGTGAATGGCCGTTGGGTGATCCGGCCTACGCCGGCCGCCGCAGCTAAGCCTCGGCCTTGGCACTCTTCTTTGAGCGGCTGCCGTACCTGCGTTGGAAGCGCTCAACCCGTCCTCCGGTGTCGACCAGCTTCTGCTTGCCGGAGTAAAAGGGATGGCACTCATTACGAAGCTCGACCCGGATCTCGGTCTTCACCGAGCGGGTCATAAAGCTGTTCCCGCAGGAACAGTGAACTTCGGACCTTACGTATTCCGGATGGATATCAGTTTTCATGGCAGCCTCAATAATAGCCTTTCAGGCAGGTACTCAATTTCGGGACTCTCACAGGCCGCTGTCGGCGACCCGGCTCAACTAGATCGAAGGCGTCGGACCCTTGGCGATCTCCGCCAAGAACTCGTCGTTCGAAGCGGTCGTCTTGATCTTGTCGATCAACAGCTCCAAGCCCGCTGCATTGGAACCATCCTGGGCAAGCGCGTTCAGGACTCTCCTGAGCTTCCACACCTGCTGAAGCTGAGACCGGTCGAACAAAAGCTCTTCGTGCCTTGTGGAACTCGCGTTCACGTCGATTGCCGGGTAAATTCGCCTTTCGGCCAAGCGACGATCGAGCCTCAGCTCCATGTTGCCCGTTCCCTTGAATTCTTCGAAGATCACTTCGTCCATCCTTGAGCCGGTCTCGACTAACGCGGTCGCCAAGATGGTGAGTGATCCACCCTCCTCGATATTTCGAGCAGCACCAAAAAACTTCTTAGGCGGGTACAGTGCGCCCGAGTCAACACCGCCGGACATTATTCGCCCGGTGGCCGGTAGGGCCAGGTTGTATGCCCTCGCGAGGCGAGTGATGCCGTCGAGAACGATGACTACGTCCTTACCAAGCTCGACGAGGCGACGGGCCTTCTCGATCGCAAGCTCAGCAACCGCTGCGTGCTCTTCGGCCGGCCGATCGAATGTGGAGGCGATCACTTCGCCCTTCACCGAACGCCTCATGTCGGTTACTTCCTCGGGGCGCTCGTCGACGAGCAGGACGATCAGCACGACTTCTGGGTTGTTGGACTCGATCGACTGTGCGATCTGCTTCAAGACGCTTGTCTTGCCCGCCTTCGGCGGCGACACGATCAAGCCTCTCTGACCCTTGCCGATAGGCGAGATCAAGTCGACAATCCTTGACGTCATGTTCCCCGAGTCGCCCTTTTGCTCCAACCTCAGTGGAGAATCCGGGAAAAGCGGTGTCAGATCTTCGAACTTGGGCCGGTTCTGTGCCTCCTCCGGTGTGATCCCGCATATCGAGTCAACCCTCAAAAGTGCAGGGTATTTTTCATTGGAGGCGGCGGGCCTACAAGCGCCGGTTATGAAGTCACCGCGACGAAGGCCGAACCTGCGTACTTGGCTTACGGAAACGTAAACGTCATTAGAGCTGGCCAGGAAGCCGCGAGTGCGGAGGAATCCGTAACCTTCGTCCTTGATATCGAGATAGCCCTCTACCTCAACCATCTCTCCTTGGTATTGCGCATCCTGGTTTCCACTGGACTGAGGTTCCCGTCCAACGGGACCCCGCTCCCTTCCTCGCCTACGGCGGGAACGGC
This sequence comes from Acidimicrobiales bacterium, assembly GCA_027451785.1. GTDB lineage: Bacteria > Actinomycetota > Acidimicrobiia > Acidimicrobiales > JAKAVM01 > DAIDIS01. Next base: position 3,330 of record DAIDIS010000005.1, on the reverse strand, counting down.
GGCTCGCTCCTTCACCCGGCTGTGCGTCTGCTCTCTCGGAATGTCTGGCTCCATTAGAGCCATCCTGGGAGCCATTGCGCTGGCCGCGTTGACGGCGGGGCATGGTATCGGTATCGCCGCCGTGGCCCTCTGATCCTGCGCCGTTGGAAGACCCGTTGGAGACAGCTTTGACGGCTGTAGCCTCCGAAGCGCCGCTCCCCGTTGATGCCATAGCCCTCGTGGAGGAAATGCTCTCGCCTCCTGTGCCCGCCCCGACTACCAGGTCCAGCTTCGGCTGAGAGACTGAGTCACTGCCAAAGAAGCCATCCTCTTCGTCAAGATCCGAAGAAGCGCTCGGAGCTGCCTTAATCTGCCCACCCCGAGAAATCGAGGCGACCGCGCCAACTGCCTCTTCCGAGACGGATTCCTGCTCCCGCAAACTGTCGGCCGCGACGGAAGGCTTCTTCCTGGTCCTCGTAACCTTTGCCGCAGAGCCGGCCCCAGGACTTTCCACAGCGGGATCGTTCCCATTCGGGCCGTCACCGTTGGGTGGTCCCACGTCGGTGGATACGCCACTCGCTAATAGAATTTGGTCGATTATGTCAGCCTTGCGTGCCCGCGACTTCGGCTTTAAAGACATCGCTGCTGCGATTGCTTGGAGTTCATCGCGCTCTTTGCGCTCCAAAATCGAGCGCTCGAGCTGTTGCTCTCCGCCCATTGTGCACCTCACTTACTCGTGCAGTAACCGTCGACTCTAGAAATTGGCTGCTAGCCCATCGGTACGCCTCTCGCCGTGGCAACAGGCGGGCGGGCGTACCCTAAAGAATCGCGGAACTGATATGCCCCTCCAGAAGTAACCCATGCAAGAAGCAAACAATCTGCTCGTGCGAGGGATAAGCGCCGAAACGATCAGGGTGCCCCGAAGAACCGGGACTCAAGCTCACTGGCGCTCGATACAGATATTATCGCCCGTTGAAGCCATCGGCAACCACCCCCCGATTCTGGAGTCCCCTGGTTCGTCATGAGGCAGAAATCTTACCGTCCGATCGGGGTTCAAGTACCCGCTGGAATCAACCGAACTGCCACCAATATGCCAGATAGGAAAGTCAAGTACGGAAGCGCTCGATCCCAGACCGCAGACCTCTGGCTGCCTGCGTTCGAAATGTCGGGAAGGTCCGATCGCAAGCTTCCTGTCGTCGTCTTGCTCCACGGCGGCTACTGGAAAGCGGTCTATACGAAGAAGCTCATGCAACTTCTTTGCTCTGCAATCTGTGCCGAGGGTTGGGCAGCTTGGAACGTCGAGTACAGGCGTCTTGGGACTATGGGTGGCGGAGGTGGTTGGCCCGGCACATTAAGCGACGTTGCACGCGCAGTCGATCACCTGACGCAACTCCCCGAAGCTGATCCATCGAAAATCGCCGTGATGGGCCATTCCGCTGGCGGCCAACTGGCCCTGTGGACTGGTGCCAGGCACCGGTTACCTCCTTCGGCTCCCGGCTCCGGTCCCGTGATACGCCCGATTGCCACCATCTCCCTCGCAGGCCTTTCCGACCTGTCGGAGGCGGCGAGATCGAACCTTGGGAATGGGGCTGTGTCCAAATTCCTTGGCGGGGACACCAGCCAAGTCCCTCTGAGGTACAGGCAAGCCTCACCGCTGGACCTCCTTCCGGACGGGACATCCAAGCTCCTCGTACATGGCACCAATGACTCGGTGGTCCCAATCTCGATGAGCGAGAAATACGCCGCCGGTGCAGAGGCTTCGGGGGACAGCTGCAGGTTGATAAGAGTCATGGGAAGTGGCCACCTTGACATGCTCAACCCATCCGGAGACTCCTGGACCGCTATAAGGGAATTTCTCTCGGAGGCCTTCGCCTAGCTACAGCCAACAGCGCCTACTACCGACAATCTGATGATGGGTTCCAGCCTCAACGCGAGTTCCACCTGGAGAGGGTGGAATGGAAAGGCACAGACCGAAGCCGACTCCGTAACGAGCCTTCGGCTTGAAGGCGATGCTCGCATCCAAAATCGCATGTTCCCGAAGACTCGTTCGTGGTTTGCCCTTGGGGCGCCCTTGGAGTTGATGAGTCCGTTGTCCATCGTGAGGGTCATTTTTGCCCTCGCCGTTGTTTTCTGGCCCCTCATTTCAATCGGGCGGAATGGAGGCCACCGCGAAATCGGCTTGGGCGTGACCCTAGTGGCAGCCTTGACTTGGCTCGTCCTTCTCCGTTCGAAGTCCTTGTCATTCCGTGCGAGGCCAACTTCTGGCTTTCGTCTGGATCGGCCTTGTCTCGACCTTGGTGGCGGCAATGGAACCAGAACCCTTTGCTCTCGCTGCCTTTGCGTTCTTTATCCCCATCCAAGTATTCGCCGGGTTGTTCTTGGGCCTAAGGTCGGTAATTGCTGTAATCGCCCTTTCGGGTGCCGGTACGTTAGCTGCCCTCGCTTCGCAAGGGAGCCTCGCCAAAGCGGCGGCCATAGGCGCGATCTCCATATTTGCAACCGGGTCAATGGCTCTGTCGACTCTTCTTTTAACCCGAACTGCCCGAAGACAAAGCACTGTGGACTCCGATACGGGGCTTCCGAACGGCTTTGGCTTGGCTGACATGGTCAACTCAGCTCTGACGGGGCGTCCCTACGCCGTGGCGTCGCTAATGCTCGAAGGTCTCGCCGATGCCCGTGAGGCAATGGGCTACGCGGTAGGTACGGAGCTCCTTCGTCGAGCAGTAGAGGATCTTGGCCAGGTAATACCGCCGGGGTCGCTGATCGGGCGGGTCGAAGGCGACGAGATCGTGGTCATAGGTCCGATGACAGGTAACTACAGCGAGGCGTCAGGGCCGGATGAAGCGGCAAACGAGTGCAAGGAATTGGCCGCTTTGCTGTCTCAGGTGATCGGAGCCGGAAGCTACCTTGTAAGCGGAGTCGAGGTGTCGCTCAGAGTTTTCGTGGGCAGTGCCATTTCCCCCTGGGACGGGACCGACGTTGCCGAGTTGGTAAGGAGGGCGTCACTCAGCTCCAGGCAGGCAATCGCCAAGGGAGCCGCTCACCTCCAATGGAACGGCGACCACAATGCAATGGGTCCGCAGGACCTTGAGATGCTCTCTCACTTGAGGCTCGCCGCCGATAAGGGTGAGCTGTGGATTGCCTACCAACCTCAAATTTCGTGCAGAAGCCAAGGCCCAGTTTCAGTCGAAGCACTCCTTCGTTGGGACAGTCCCGAGCACGGCCAGGTTCCTCCGGGCGTTTTCATTCCTCTGGCCGAAAGGACCGGTCTTATCGACCGGCTCACCGATTGGGTCATTTCCGAGGCACTCGATTCGCAGGCCAGGTGGCGAAAAGAAGGTCTCGACATCC
>DAIDIS010000004.1 GCA_027451785.1 Acidimicrobiales bacterium | reverse complement strand
CTGTGAATTTGGGTGCTGTTGATTGCTGATCGGGCTCATGCGGATGGCGAGGACTGCGATGTCGTCGTCGGGAGCATTACCTGCCACGTTAATGATCTGATCCAAAAGGCGATTTAGAGGTAGCTGGTAATTCCAGTGAATAGCATCGACAACCTTGTCCATACCTTTGTCTCGAGACTGATTACGTCTCTCGATCAGGCCGTCGGTGTAGAAGATCAGGGTTGACCCTGGGTTCAAAAGGTGGAAATGATCGTGGCGGGACGGGAGGAACCCGGTGCCGAGGGGAGGGTCGTTTCGAGTATCCAGGACCTCAATGGTGCCGTCCATGGAGACCAGGATTGGAAGAGGGTGGCCAGCGTTGGTCCAACGGAACCGGCGGATTCCTTCGGAGTCCGGCCTGCCTATATGCCCAAGGACTGCTGTTGCCAGCGTGTCGAGCTTGAGGCCGGCCATTACCCGCTCGACTCGTGCCAGCAGTTCCGATGGTGGCTCTTGACGATCCCAAGCCAGCGCCCTCAGTAGGCCGCGAACCTGCCCCATGCTTGCCGCGGCGTTGATGTCATGACCAACGACGTCTCCGACCGCGACCATTATTACGCCGGATGGAAGCTCCACTGCGTCGTACCAGTCGCCACCGACTTGGTCAGCTTCTGTATTCGGTACATATCGGGCAAGGATGTGTAGATCATCAGGCTCGGGTAGCTCGGTGAGCATCGCTTCCTGCAAGATGCGGGACACTTCGCGATCATGACCCGCCTGTAGCACCAGCTCTCGGTTGAGGCGTACAAGCTCTCGCGTACGCGTGTAGGACTGGGATGCGGTCGTTTCCTCTTGCGACAACGTCGCAGTCTTGAGCCTTGGAGTGTCGTCAACCTCTTCGACGCTATTGAGGATCCAGGCAAGCCTTCCGCCGTTATCGAAGACAGGGATGTTTATGGCGGTGAAGTGCCGAATGATGAATGACCCGGAGGAACTGGCCTTCCCCCCGCTAGCCGGACACATGGTTTATGAAGCCAGCTTGAGCTGACGCTGTGCGTATCGTAGCTCCCATTCGACAGGTGGAACATTCCCCAGTGTCGAGTGAAGCCTGACCGTGTTGTAGCGGTGGATCCAGGCGGTGATTGCTCTTTTCGCATCGGCTCTGGTTGCGAAGTGGTAGCGATGAATGAGCTCTCGCTTCAGGGTTGCCCAGAAGCTCTCGGCCACGGCGTTGTCGTGGCATGAACCGGTGCGGCCTGCCGACTGGGCGATCCCGTGGGTGTCGCAGAACTCCCTGAAGCTTCTGGAAAGGTACTGGCTGCCACGATCCGCGTGGAGCACCATTTTTTCCACGTTGCCCCCTCTGGTCTCTATCGCCATCTCCATGGCAGAGGTCACCAGCTCGGTTCTCATGTGGTCTTCCATGGCCAAGCCGATAATACGGCGGGAGCCTATGTCTTCGACGTCGGCTACATAGAGCCAGCCTTCGCCCGTCGGAACGTAGGTGATGTCTCCGCAGGTCTTGACCCCCGGTTCTCCCGGGGTAAAGTCCCGTTGAACAAGGTCCGGGAGCGGTGGGGCGGAAAGGTCGGGAATCGTGGTCTTGACCTTCGGACGACGACCGTCTTTGGCCACGATGCCGTTGATTGCCATCAAGCGCTCGACTCTCTTGTGGTTGACACATATCGCATACCTGCGCCGGAGCTCGTCGACCATCCTTGGGGAGCCGACAGAGTCATCTTGTCCGTGGATATCGAACATCGCGTTGATAGCGACGGCCTCGTCCCACTCGGCACCTGTTGGACCGGCTTGGAATCGCTTCTCGAAGTCGTAGTAGGCCGACCTCGAAACACATGCCACCTTGCAGGCTGTTGCCACCTCATATCCTTCGGCTCTCCGGGAGCGGACCCACCGGTAGCGGGTCAATGGTCCGCATCCTTCACCCAGAAAGCCATTGCTTTTTTCAGCAGGTCACGTTCTTGGCGGAGCTTTTTGATCTCCCGTTGCATCTGGGCCATCTGGGCACGTTCGGCGGAAGTAAGGCCCTGCCTCTCGCCTCTTTCCACCCTTTCTTGGCGGACCCAGTTGGAGACCGAGGGGGCCTTCAGGTCGAACTCCTCGCAGACGTCCTTTATAGTACGTCCCTGGTCCAGGACTAGAGCTGCGATATCCCGGCGGTAAGCGAGGGGATACCTGCCCCTACGTATCTTCTCAGGGAGCTGCTCTGTCCCCTTGTCGGATTGCTTCTTTGTTGCCACTGACATGGACTACCTCCAATTAGAGGTGTCCGGCAAACGGGGGGAGGCTCAG
>DAIDIS010000003.1 GCA_027451785.1 Acidimicrobiales bacterium | reverse complement strand
GGCCTGGGTCGCCTTCGACCGGGCGATCCAAGACGCCGAGCGTTACCACCTCGAAGGCCCAGTTGACCGCTGGCGCGCGGCCCGCGAGGAGATTCACCGTGAGGTCCTCGAGAAGGGCTACGACCCCGAGCGCAAGACCTTCACGCAGTACTACGGCTCCAAGACCCTCGACGCCAGCGTTTTGATGATCCCGCTGGTCGGGTTCCTTCCTGCCAATGACCCAAGGGTCGCCTCGACGGTCGAGGCAATCGGCAGCGAGCTGATGAGGGACGGATTCGTCTTGCGCTACGACACCGACGAGACCGCTGAGGTGGACGGTCTTTCCGGGCGGGAAGGGGCTTTTCTGGCGTGCTCGTTCTGGTATGTCGATAATTTGTTCCTGGTAGGAAGGGAAAAGGAAGCGAGAGAGATGTTTGCGCGGCTTGTCGGCCTGGTAAACGACGTCGGGTTGCTTGCCGAGGAGTACGACCCGATCGCGAAGCGACAGGTAGGCAACTTCCCTCAGGCTTTCTCGCATATTTCGTTGGTGAACAGCGCATACCTGCTCTCGGAAGGTGTTGACGCAGTAGGGTTGCGCACCGAGCGGATGGAATTGCCGAAGTTAGCCTCGACAAGGACCGGCAGATATAGACGACCCAGGTTCCACCGCAAGGCCCATCCCGTCACGGGATAGGTAGGCTTAGGTTTGGCGATCCTGTCCGGCCAGAGGGTGCGGTGGATGGCCTCCGATCGATTGGAGTGACAGCAAAGTGAAAGCACTTACGGTGGTTCCACTGAAAGAAGGGTCCGCTCAGCTGGACGATGTCGAGGAGCCACCCGAATCGGATGGTCCGGTGCTGGTGGAGACCGTTGCCGTCGGTGTTTGCGGAACCGATATCGAGATTCTTTCCGGCGCTTATGGGTGGGCGCCATCGGGGCGGGAGCGGCTTACCCTTGGGCACGAATCCCTCGGCCGCGTAGCCGAGGCGCCCGGTGACTCAGGCTTCGCTAAGGGTGACTTGGTAGTGGGCATCGTTAGGAGGCCCGACCCAGTTCCATGCTCAAGCTGCGCCGTGGGCGAGTGGGACATGTGTAGGAACGGGCAGTACACCGAAAGGGGCATCAAGGAGCACGACGGATATTGCTCGGAGCGCTACCGCATACAACCCGAGTTCCTGGTCAAGGTCGACGCATCACTCGGGATGTTGGGAGTCCTGCTTGAGCCCGCGACGATACTTGCCAAAGCCTGGGACCACGTTGAGCGGATAGGCGGTAGGTCCCACTGGGAACCCAAGTCCGCGGTTATCACGGGGGCCGGTCCCGTGGGCCTTATGGCGGCGCTTATGGGAGTCCAAAGAGGACTTGAGGTCCATGTGATCGACCAGGTGACCGACGGCCCCAAGCCGGAGTTGGTCGAGCAGCTTGGGGCCCACTATCACGTGGGCAAGGTTGAGGATGCTTGCCCTTCTCCCGACGTGATTATTGAATGCACCGGTGTAGACACCTTGGTCTACGACTCCGTCGATCACGTGGGGGCGGGCGGTGTGGTCTGTCTCACGGGAGTGTCCTCGGGCGGCCGCTCTATTGGTGTGGACCTTGGAGGACTGAATCGGTCGATGGTTCTGGAGAACGAAGCGATCGTCGGATCGGTGAACGCCAACCGAAGGCATTATGAGCTTGCTGCCGATTCGCTGGCACAAGCGGATCCAGACTGGCTGAGGAAACTTGTCACCCGGAAGGTGCCATTGGCCGATTGGCGCCATGCCATCGATAGGAAGCCGGACGATGTGAAGGTAGTGATCGAGATATCCGATCTGTAGAACGAGTACCTTCAGCCCCGGGGTTCCCGTAGCTTCTGAGGCCGTTATATGAAAGCAGGAAGCAGGTAACCAGCCATGCCCACCAGGAAGATCGCAGACGGCGTTATAGAGATTGACACCCTCCTAGGCGGCTGGGAGCGGATAACTGCCGGCTACCTTCTTGAAGGGTCCGCGCCTGTGTTGGTGGAGACCGGAAGCCAGAGCTCTGTTCCGGTCCTCCTACAAGCGTTGGACGGCCTTGGGCTGGGTCCCGAGGACTTAGCCGGCGTCGCCGTTACTCACATTCATCTCGACCACGCGGGCGGGGTAGGAGACGTTGCCAGAGCGTTCCCCAATGCCACGGTGTACGTCCACGAAAAAGGTGCCAGGCACCTGGCGGATCCTTCCCGGCTGGTTCGCTCCGCATCGCTTGTCTACGGAGAGCTGCTCGACTCCTTATACGGGAGGCTCGACCCAACGCCCGCCGACAGGATAGTGGTGTTGGGAGACGGAGATGAGGTAGCGATCGACGTAGACCGCACCTTGACCGCTATCGATTCTCCGGGCCACGCCAAGCATCATCTCGGCCTGCACGATTCGCGGTCGGGATTGCTGTTTGCCGGCGACGCCGTTGGGGTGCGGCTACCGGACTCGGGAATCTTGAGGCCGTCGACTCCACCTCCGGATTTCGACCTGGATCTCGCAATAGCGTCGCTTAATGCCTTCAAGCGAAGGAGTCCCTCGGGGCTTGCGTTGGCGCATTATGGCCTTGTTCCGGTGGATCCGACAGAGCTTTTGGACGAAGCGATGGGTACTTTGAACGCCTGGGCTGACGAAGCCACGCGTGCATATCGGAACGGGGAGGACATAGCCGAAGCGCTATCTGCGGCTTTCATCACCCAGAGCGAGAAGGACTCGCAGCACCGGGAAAAGTTGGAGACGCTGAACGGGATTCACTCGAACGCCGCCGGCTTCAGGCGATGGTTGGAGCTGAAGGATGACGCTAAGGGGCACCGACACGACCACGGACACGGCCACAGCCACTGAAACTAGGCTGACCGCCAAGCGAATCGCTGCTCCCTTCCTTCAAAAAGGCAACGAAAGATGGAATATCCTGATTAATTGAGTATCCATAGTGTTTCAAAAGGGGGGAGGCGGATTTTGCATTCTCTAGATCG
>DAIDIS010000002.1 GCA_027451785.1 Acidimicrobiales bacterium | reverse complement strand
GAACAACGTCTTTGGAGAAGACGACAAAGAAAATACAGAAGGAACGGGAGCGTCGTCTTGGCTTAAGCCAAAGATCAATCCGACCCCACTTACCAGGGAGCTTCTCTTCTGGGAAAAGTATGCGGGATATGCCGCCGCTATCTATGCAGTCGTAGCTCTCCTATTGATTCTTGCACCTCATCTTCACGTATTCGTGCAAACACCAATCGCTCACTCGAAGCGCTACGTCTGGAAGCGCCAGTCCAGGGTCGCCCCTTTCTGGCTTGGAATCGGCACTGCCGGACTATTGGCATTGGCCACGTTCAAGCAGTGGAGACTGATCATTGCCCTAGGTGCCGTAATGATCGGAATCGACATGGCTCCATATTTCGGGTACTTGAGCCTGCCGATAGTAGTCTTCGGTATTTGGGAATACGTAAGGGCAATCCGCCTACAATCCCAGGAACGGCAGAAAGCACAATCCGCCCGGTCTACCGCAAGAGCAGCGGGCAGAGCCACCTCTGGAAAATCGAAGTCCTCCGCACAAGCCGGACCTGGCGCCTCGAAGCGCTACACGCCCCCTAAGGCCAAGAAGACCAAGCAGCAGCCAAGTGCCGATCAGGCAAAATTCTCTAACTCGTCCAGGGACTCGATTGAAGACGAAATTGGAGGCAAATTCGTGACCAAGGTATTCGGAAGGGGCTCGAAGGAGTAACACCGGAGCGTTCCTGTCTACCGAGGAATTTCCACCTATGCATTGAGGACGGGCACTGCGATTCCGCTTTTGTGGATTGGGCGATGCGTCTTGCCGCCCAAGGAGGTACCAAGCTCGTATGCAGCAAAAAAGAAAACGGCAACTAGAACCGTAATTACCACGAGGACAATCATCTGTTTCTTGTGCACCAGTCGAGACTACCTCCCCCGCCCCACCATTCAGCGATTCAAAGCCATTCAGCGACTCCAGTCGTCAGCGGTCTTCAAGTCGCTCACTCACCAGCGCGTCCCTCAGGAGCCGTAGGAGCTCGTTTCGCCTCCTGACGAAGGACCTCGCGTCCTGCTGCTCCCCGAGCGCTTTCAATACTTCTACGTCCGATGCCATTCCGGTAACGGCGCTGTAGGCAGTCATAAGAAGCAGCTTCGGCTCGTGCCGGCGCATCCTGCCCGCCGCCATCTCCAACTCGAAAAATCCAGAGGCGCGCTTCAAGAGCGGTTCCAGTGCCTCGGCCATTCGAGTGGTAGCAGGCGGACCCAGGCGGGTAACTTCCCGAACCAAACCGATCAACTCCGGCCGCCTGGCCGCAAGCCGAAAAATGACCTTTACGACTGCCTCCACCCTATCCCAGCCCTCTGTCGGCAGTGAGAGCTGATATTGCAGCGCTTCGGTAAGCTGTCTTGCCCCCATGTCAATCGTTGCAGCCAGTAGCTCGTCCTTGGAACTAAACCAATAGAGAATCGACTGTTTGGTCAGACCGAGAGAACTCGCCAGGGAGTCCAGGGAAGTCTGGTCGTACCCTTTGATCCCAAAAGACTCCAACGCGGCACCCAGAATCCTCTGGTCGGTTGCGCCTGAGCCTGGGTTTGTCGACTTTGACTTCGCCATCTGATCCGACAACCTACTATCTTTCCGGGCTGTACTTACCAATCGGTAGACAACTCTGTCTACCATATGGTAGACAATGCCCCGATGATTCGAGAAGAGCTCGGAAGCAAACGGGTCGTGATAACCGGTTCGACGGGATTCTTGGGGACAGCCCTCGTAGAACGAATCCTTAGACAGGTGCCCGGGTGCGAGTTGGGCCTGCTGATCCGGCCAGGCCGCAAGAGTGCCGAGGAAAGGGCCAGGCGGGAGCTCTTTAAAAACGACTGTTTCGACACCCTCAGATCCGAGCTGGGTGACGGGTTCGACGAGATGATCGCAACCAGGGTGAGGGTCCTTGCGGGAGATGTCACCCAAGATGGGCTGGGGCTTGACGACGAGGATCTCCAGTACTTCTCTCAGGCAGATGCCGTAATCCATTCTGCAGCCGCGGTCAGCTTCGACTCTCCACTCGACCACGCTGTTAACGTCAACCTCATGGGTCCAACCCGGGTTGCAAAGACGATCCAACTCGCGTCGGAAAGGCATCCCGACAGCGGAAAGGTCCCGCACATGATCGCCGTTTCGACGGCCTATGTTGCCGGCTACCGAAGGGGAGACTCACACGAAGCGATCCTGTCCGATGCTTCCTTCCCAACTGAGGCCAAGTGGCAGGACGAAGTTGCGGCCTCCAAGAGAGCTCGGTCGGACGCCGACGCAGAAAGTCGGACGCCTGCCCGACTTGCCCAATTCGATTCGAAGGCCAAGGCAGAGCTCGGTGCAGCCGGCTCTCCGCTCCTGGCCAGAAGAGCAGAGAAGCTCCGTCAGGACTGGGTATCCAATTATCTTGTGGAAGTCGGCAAGGCACGAGCTCACTCGCTGGGTTGGCCCGATGCCTATGCTTACACCAAAGCCCTGGGGGAGCTTGCGCTCCTTGACTCCAAGGGAGACATCCCCCTTTCGATCGTCAGACCCTCAATCATCGAGTCCGCGGTGTCCGAGCCAAGGCCCGGCTGGATCCGCGGTTTCCGGATGGCCGAGCCGATCATCGTCTCCTATGCGCGAGGACTACTCAAGGAGTTTCCGGGAATCCCAGAAGGAATCATCGACGTTATTCCGGTGGATCTGGTCGTAGCCGCGATAATCGCCGTTGCCGCTGCAGGGCCACAAGATCAAACCCAGGTCTATCAAGTTGCCTCCGGGTCGGCGAACCCGCTGCGATATGGGCGCTTGGTCGACATGGTGCAGGCCTGGTTCACCGCAAACCCGGTTTACGACTCGAAGGGACAACCGATAGTGGTGCCCGAATGGTCGTTCCCCGGACGCGGAAGAGTACAGCGCCAACTCAACAAGGCCACTAAGTCACTGGACCTGGCCGAGAAGGCGATAGGCATGATCCCGGTCAGAGGGGCTACTGCGCAACTCGGCGCGATGCTGGACGAGCGAAAGCAGGAGCTGGAACGAGCGCTGACCTATGTCGAGCTTTACGGCTCCTACTCGGAGACCGAGGCCATCTACCGAGTGGACAAGCTTTTGGGGCTTTTTGCAGAGCTGGACGAGGCCGACCAGCAAGCCTTCAACTTCGACCCTCGCTCGTTCAGCTGGGAAGCATACGTAAACGAGGTTCATCTTCCCTCCGTGGTCAAGCACGCAAGGGTGAAGACCTCTCCCGGCAGGCGAGTAACCGAGTCCCGTTCCGAACGGGGCCGCAAAGCGGTACTGAGCCCGGATCGCAAGCTGGCGGCGTTCGACTTGGAGAACACTCTCATCTCCTCCAATGTCGTCGAGTCCTATGCATGGCTGGCGTCCTCTGGCCTACCGTCGACAGAGAGGTTGCGTTTTGCCTTCTCTCTGCTCCGGGAAGCGCCATCGCTGTTGGCCCTGGACCGCAAAGACAGGGGCGACTTCCTGCGTCACTTCTACCGACACTACGAAGGTGCCGATTTCGCAGATGTATCCGTGAAGGCCGCCGAGATGTTCAACCAGCTGCTTATGGCTCGTTGTTATCCGGAAGGCATACGGAGAGTTCGCGAGCACCGCGCCTTAGGGCATAAGACGATACTCATTACCGGCGCGCTGGACTTCGTGGTCGAGCCACTGAGGCCACTCTTTGACGAAGTCGTCTGCTCCAAGCTCAGGACCGATGAGGGCAAACTTACGGGAGAGCTTGAGAAACATCCCCCCACCGGTGAGGCAAGAAGCCAGGTAATTATCGACTTTGCCGACGCCTACGGCTTCGATCTACAAGATTGCGTCTCCTATGCCGACTCCTCAAGCGACCTTCCGATGCTGGAGATCGTGGGCTTCCCGGTCGCCGTAAATGCCGAGCCCAAACTCGCGTCGATGGCCCGGAGGCGTGGTTGGCACACAGAGACGTGGTCGACATCCCCGGGCGGTTCCCGGCCTTTCGTCCCCTTGGCTCCCCGAGTGCATGCCGACGAGCCCTTCGCTCTCCAGGCTCGCGAGTTCGCCGGCCAGGCAAGAAGGTTGGGTCAGTTGGTGTCCGCCAAGTGGAGACACCGGAGGACATCAACTGTTTCCCGTTCGGCCCCAATCGGCTCAAGGCCCGACAACCAGGCAAGTAGGTAGCGGATGAAGGCACTTGTTTTCGAGCGAAAGGTGGCGCGCTATGCGGCATCGAGGCTCGCTTCGACAATAAAGGGCTCCGGCAGCGGGGCGAAGTTATCTCCCATATCATTCCAAGAAATCGGCACCCCCGACCTTCCCGGTGAGGGTTGGCACGAGTTGGACGTCGTACTTTCCGGGATTTGCGGTTCCGACCTCGCAACTATCGATGGGAGGAGTTCTCGATACTACGAGGACATCGTCTCCTTTCCTTTCGTGCCCGGACATGAAATCGTCGCCAAGACCAAAGAAGGCAGTCGAGTCGTAATCGAGCCGGTTCTTCACTGCGCAACGCGATCCATCCAACCACTGTGCTCGCCGTGCTCCGAAGGAAACACCCAGCTGTGCCAGAACCTGGCCTTTGGGGATTTGGAGCCGGGCCTTCAGACGGGTTACTGCTCCACAACCCTCGGAGGCTGGGGTCCGAAGGTCCTTGCTCACGAGTCACAGATTCACGAGGTGCCGGACAATTTGTCGGATGAAGAGGCCGTGCTCGTGGAGCCTATGGCCTGCTCGGTTCATGCCGCACTAAAGGCACTTGGCGAGGATGGAGCAAAGGTCGCAGTAATCGGCGCCGGTACTCTTGGCCTGGGTGTCATTGCGGCATTGAGCCAATTCTGCCCCGTCTCGACCATCATTGCTGCGGCCAAATACCCGCACCAACAGAGAATGGCCAAGCAACTGGGAGCGGAAGTCGTTGTGGGGCCTTCTTCTTTCAGGGACGCCATAAGAAGGGCATCTTCTTCCATGATGCACGGCCCCTGGCTTACTGCAGGAGCAGACATTACCTTCGACTGCGTTGGCTCGTCCTCGTCCATTTCCGAGGCGTTGCAGGTCACAAAACCAGGTGGCCGGATCGTGATGGTCGGGATGCCTGGTCCTACGAAGGTTGACCTGGCGCCTTTTTGGCATCGCGAAATAAAGATGGAGGGCAGCTACGCATATGGCACGGAGTCCCTTGGCAACACATTTAAGCTGGCCATGGAGATGATCGCTGCAAAGGGTCTCGGCGCCTTGGTTTCAGCAAAGTATCCTCTTCACCGCTACGAAGAGGCAATCCGCCACGCGGCCCAAGCCGGTGGACGAGACGGCGTGAAGGTAGTTTTCGAAATCACTACAGAGAAAAGCAGGAGATAGCATGCCCCGACCGGGATTCGTGCTCGAAACCGACAAGTCAACTCCGCCCACCATGTTCTGGAACGGCGAAGGCTTCAGGATGGAAAAGCTGCCCAGTGGGTCGCGAGTCATCTATGCTCCCGAGCCTCTGAAGCCACTTGACGACGCCGACGCCTCGATTCAGCAGGCGCTTCTCAACCCGGCGGGTGACATGCCACCCCTTCCGGAGCTATTGAAGCCGGGTATGCGATTGACCATCGCGTTTGACGACGTTTCCTTACCTTTGCCGCCCATGAAGCGCCCGGACAATCGCCAGCGGGTGATCGAGGCCGTCCTTGAGATGGCTGCGCGAGCGGGCGTTGACGATGTTGTCTTGATTGCAGCACTTGCGCTTCATCGGAGAATGACCGAAAACGAGCTCCGGCACGCACTAGGCGATCGCGTCTACGACTCATTTGCGCCACATGGTCTTCTGACACAGCACGACGCCGAAGATCCAGATGCAATCGTTCACATCGGAAAGACCGAACACGGCGAGGATGTCGAGTTGAATCGCCGTGCAGCCGAGAGCGACCTCATTGTCTACGTGAACATCAACCTCGTTGCCATGGACGGAGGGCACAAGTCGGTTGGTACAGGATTGGCAAGCTATAAGTCGATCAAGCACCATCACAATGTGAAGACCATGACGCATTCCAAGTCCTTCATGGACCAGGAACGCTCAGAGCTCCACTCTTCCAACTGGAGAATGGGCCGCTTCCTAAAGGACGCAGGCGTGAAAATCTTCCAGATCGAGACGACTCTCAATACAGACACCTTCCCCAAAGAGTTCGCATTCCTCCAAAAGCGTGAATGGGAGTGGAAACTACGTGACAGGGTGAGCTACATGGGCGTCTCCAAAGCCCTTGACCGAACGCCGCCGAGAGTTGCACGATCGATTTTCAACTCGGTGCTCTCCCCGCATCAAATGACTTCGGTACAGGCCGGCGAGGTGGAAGCCGTTCACAAAATCACAACGGAAAACGTCTACAGGCAACAGCTTGTCGAGGTCGAGGGGCAAACCGACATATTCACTATGGGCCTTCCATACATCGGCCCTTATAACGTCAACTCGATCTTGAACCCCATCCTCGTGGCCTGCATGGGCCTTGGGTACTTCTTCAATCTCTACCGCGGCAAGCCCTTGGTCAGACAGGGCGGCGTACTGATAATGACCCACCCCACCCCGTGGGCCTTCAATCCGGTTCACCACCCGAGTTATATCGACTTCTTTGACCAGGTCCTTTCCGAAACCACCGATCCTTTGGTGATCGAGGCCAAGTACGAAGAAAGCTTCGCAACCGACCCGTGGTACCGGCACCTCTACAGGACCGGCCACGCATATCACGGCGTACACCCCTTTTACATGTGGTATTGGTGTTCACACGCCCTGGAGCACCTATCCAGAGTGATCGTCGTCGGAGGTGACCCCCGTTCGGTCAAGCGCCTCGGATTCCATCCCGCTACAACCTTGGGCGATGCACTTGAGATAGCTTCCGACGTAGTCGGTCGCAACCCATCAATTAGCCATTTCCACGCTCCCCCGCTCATGATCGCGGACGTGAAGTAGAGGCCCGGAATGCCTAAGACCTCCGAGCCAGACATACCCAAGACTCCATCCGCCGCCCAGCAGCTTGGCAAAGCCTTTGCCAAGTCGGCAGCCATGGCGGTTAGGCCACCATTCCCCCTATCAAAGCCGAACTGGCCGAATGGGGTTGCGAGGCCGGAAGAGGTGTCAAGGCTCGGAGTGAACTACGACACCGAGTGGTCACGGTCTTACCCGGCCCGGATTGTAAGGGCCGCGTTTCTTGATTGGCTTTCCAAGCCGGTTGCCCGCGCCATCGCACCGGCAACAGTGCTCGGCGAGGACCGGCTTGCCGGCTTGGACTTCGCAACCAACCCGGTCATCCTGGCCCCGAATCACGCAAGTCACGTGGATACCCTTGTCCTGTTGACGAGCCTGCCCGAACAGTTGAGGCACCGAACGATTGTGGCTGCGGCTGCCGACTATTTCTTCGACACCAGAGTAAAATCGGCGCTGTGGGCCTTGACTACGGCTGCGATTCCGATCGAGCGGAACAAAGTGAACAGGCGGTCGGCCCAGGTTGCGGCCGACCTGTTAAACGAAGGCTGGAGCCTTCTTATATACCCCGAAGGCGGGAGGACGCCGGATGGCTGGATACAAAAGTTCAGCGGTGGAGCAGCCTATCTGTCCTTGAAGACAGGAACGCCCGTAGTTCCGATCTACCTGAAAGGCACAAGGTCGGTAATGGCCAAGGGCTCTTCGAAGATCCGGCAATCCCCCACCACCGTCATTTTTGGCAATCCGATGCCACCGGCAGCACACGAGGACGCTCGCAAGTTCGCCTCCGCCATAGAGGATGAGGTAGCCAAGCTTGCCGACGAAGCGGAGAACGACTGGTGGTCAGCAACACTTCGCGCAGCCAAGGGCACAACGCCGAGTTTGGCCGGGCCGGACGCTCCAGCTTGGAGGAGAACCTGGGAATTGGGCAGAAGTGCAAAATAACGGAGCCCATCGCCCTCGAAATGCAGGACTCGGCGCAATCGCATTGGCTGCGTCGGTTCTTTTGGCTTCCTGCTCGCACAGTCCCACCCCACAATCTCATTCTCTTAGAACGGTGTCTCCGTCAGCTTGGTCCACTACGACGTGTAACGCGATAAATCAATGGATGGCCACGATCAAGGAGAGCGGAAAGAGCCTCACCAACCAGTTCATGCAACGAGGCGGCTTCGCCGACGCTCCCTCGCTGATAAGGCAGTACTTCCACAGCACTTCAGCGGCAACGCAAGGGTTGATCGGCGCGCTCGACGGAGCCGGGATACCTCAAACCTCCGACGGAGCCAATGCTCAACGTGAGGTAATAAAGGCATTCTCCGACTACCAGCAAGCCTTAACCGGGATCATTGCATCCCTCGGAGCCGGTGGAGCCATTCAAGGCAGCGGTCCGATGGATGCACAGCGGATCAAAGACGCCAATAAAACCGCCTCCCAGAACCTCCGAAACGCTGTCAACGACCTTAAGGCCTCTTCCAGCCAACTTGGTCAGTCCTTCTCTCAATCCCCCTCGTGTCGGGCTCTCGAAGACGCCGTCAAAGGGAATTCCTCGGTATCTTGAAACTGAAGAACCCAGTGAGGTGGATTGTGGACTCAACCCGGTCGCCGTCTCGGCCCAATTTCATACATACTCGACCCAGCCCGACACAACCGCCCGGGGCGATGAGCAAACTTAGGCTCCTCACGGCGGTTTCTATCCTGGCAACGGCGCTGGCAGCCTGTTCGCCCGCCGCCCTACCAGGCACGCCACCTGTCGCATGGGCCTCGACAATGTGTACTGCGATGTCCGGATGGGTCACCGGGACGCAGCAGGCAACTGCAAGTTCGCACGCCCAAATTCAGGCCGCGCCGGACTCCAAGACAGCCATCCAAGACTACGAGGGGCTGTTCAATTCCGAGATCTCTTTGACACAGCAATTGATTTCCAAGGTCAACTCCGCTGGGTCACCCGCCGTGAAGGATGGCTCACACTTCGCAAAAGGTTTCATCGCGGCGATCACCTCCTACCAAAGCTCACTCCAGAGCGCCCTGAGTGCGCTTCAGGCGGCGGCAGCAGGCGACCAATCTCAGGTTACTAACGAGCTTGGAGCGGTTCAGCAGCAGCTCAATAAGGCGAGCAATACACTTTCCCAGCGCTTTCAAGGTCTTTATACCTCGTACAGCACGGCCGATGATCTCCCTCTGATCAAGGCGATAACATCGAATAACAACTGCAAATCCATCTCGGCCGGCTGATCTTCGAGCCGGTCTAAAGAGAACAGAACGGACTTCGGATGCCCAGAGTTGAAGCGATTACGCCCCGTACACTCGCCGAGCAGGTTTACTCTCGTCTCGACGAAAGGGTGTCGATAGCCAGGGAAAGACTCGGCAGGCCGATCTCGTTCGCCGAGAAGATTCTCTTCAATCATCTCGCCGACCCGAAGGGGCAGGATCTTTCGAGGGGATCGGCTCAAGCTGAGATGTTCCCCGACAGGGTCGCCATGCAAGACGCAACGGCTCAGATGGCCATATTGCAGTTCATGACTTCCGGTCTTGCCTCTGTAGCCGTGCCCGCAACCGTCCATTGCGATCACTTGATCCAGGCTCAAGTCGACGCAAAGACTGACCTCGCGAATGCTGAGTCGACTAACTCTGAGGTCTACAAGTTCCTGGCGTCAGCTTCGGCGAGATACGGAATCGGATTCTGGAAACCCGGATCGGGAATCATCCACCAAGTTGTCCTTGAGCAATACTCCTTCCCGGGCGGAATGATCATCGGCACGGACTCTCACACCCCAAATGCCGGAGGGATGGGGATGGTGGCAATCGGCGTAGGCGGCGCAGATGCCGTCGACGTATTAGTCGGGGATCCGTTCGGAGTGAGATGGCCGAAGCTGATCGGGGTCAAGCTGACCGGGTCCCTCAAAGGATGGACTTCGGCCAAGGACGTCATCTTGAAGGTGGCACAGATTCTCACTGTTTCCGGTGGCACTGGGGCGATTGTGGAGTATTTCGGCGAAGGAACTTCGTCGATCAGCCTCACCGGCAAGGCAACCATCTGTAACATGGGTGCCGAGATCGGGGCGACCTGCTCCGTCTTCCCATATGACGACCACTCTCGCAGTTACTTGGAGTCGGTAGGCCGAGGAGACATTGCTGAACTGGCAGAGGCCTATTACTCAAACCTAAGAGCAGACGCTGAAACCGAGTCGGATCCGAGTTCCGTCTTCGACCAAGTCATCGAGATCGACCTCGACACACTTGAACCGCATATCTGCGGTCCCCACACTCCGGACTTGGCACGCCCGACCTCTGCAATAGGTGCCGAGACCGAGCGCAGTGAATGGCCCGCGAATCTCTCGTACTGCCTGGTCGGCTCTTGCACCAACTCGTCGTACGAAGATATATCAAGGGCCGCTAACGTGGCCCGGCAGGCGGTGGCAAAGGGGTTGAAGGTGAAGTCACCACTCCTGGTCACTCCCGGATCGGAGAGGGTAAGGGCGACCATTGAACGTGACGGGCTGCTCGCTGACCTCGAAGCTCTAGGGGCGACCGTGCTGGCCAATGCCTGCGGACCCTGCATAGGTCAGTGGAAGAGAAGCGACATCAGTGAGGGCCAGTCAAACTCGATCCTCAACTCCTACAACCGCAACTTCCCCAAAAGAAACGACGGGAACCCCTCCACCTACTCCTTCATCGGGTCGCCCGAGACCGTCGTCGCCTACGCACTAGCCGGCACGCTGGACTTCAACCCGCTTTCCGATTCGCTCGTCAACGAAGCCGGCGACCAAGTTGCCCTTGATCCCCCGACTGGGGTTGAGCTTCCCCCGTTGGGATTCGAAAACGCTCTGGCCGGATTTGAGGCACCCCCCGACAATGGCTCGGCTATTTCCGTGGAGGTCTCCCCTACGTCGGAACGTCTTCAGTTGCTGTCTCCATTCGACAAATGGGACGGAAGCGATTTTCTCTCTCTTCCCGTTCTATTGAAGGCGGAAGGAAAGTGCACAACCGACCACATTTCGCCGGCGGGTCCCTGGCTACGTTATAGAGGTCACCTGGAGAATATCTGCCAGAATCTGTTTATTGGTGCTATCAACGCCTTTACTCATGAGGCGGGCAAAGGTAAGTGCCCGGTTGACGGCCGGACCGAGGCCTACCCGGAGATAGCCAAACACTGCCACGACGCTGGTATCAGCTGGGTCGTCATTGGAGACTCCAACTATGGAGAAGGTTCCTCAAGAGAGCACGCCGCAATGGAGCCGAGGTTCATGGGGTGCAAAGCCGTGATCGTCAGGTCCTTCGCCAGGATTCACGAGACCAACCTCAAGAAACAAGGCGTCCTGCCTCTGACATTTGCTGATCCATCTACATACGATCTCGTCGGTCAAGATGACCGCATCTCGGTGCTGGGGCTATCCAGCTTGGCGCCCGATAAGCAGATCGACTGCGAAATCACCTCGCCCGAAGGAAATGTAACTGCCTTCAAGGCAAACCATACTCTTACCGCAAAGCAGATCGAGTGGTTCAAAGCAGGTAGCGCACTCAACCTGATCCGGCTTAGGGAAGCTAAGGACTAATCGCCAAAAGGCGCTAATTGGCAGCCGCAACTTGAGGCTTGTGGCCCTTTTAAGAACTAACGCCCGGAGGCAAGGCCATGGCGATCTCTTCCGGTGACGGTTTACGCCTCTTGCGAGCCTCAGAGGGCAACAAGCGAACCAGCGTATCCATCAACGACTCGGTCAACTTGTCGGCTTGGTGCGAGTCCGCAATTGGTCCGACGTGGATCGGCTCGCCAACATGGACTTCGACGATCGGCCTGTTTTTCAGCTGTTTGACGTTGGGAACTCTAGAAGATCTGGAGAGGATATGGCAGAAGAAAAATTGCATACTGATCCAA
>DAIDIS010000001.1 GCA_027451785.1 Acidimicrobiales bacterium | reverse complement strand
TGCTAGCGGATGGTTTGAATCAGCGCTGGCCCAGCTCCGCAACATTTCAATGAGACTTTCCGGGTAACGGCCAAGCGATTCTTCGGACTTTAGTAAAATTTCGCCATTGGCCGTTACGCTACGAGAAATCCGCGGCACCGCGTAAAGCGTGTCTTCGGGCACGTTATATTCCCCTTCCCTTTGCTGCTAGGACCCAGTTGCGGAACTCGCCGAAATGGGCCGGTTGTGGTACTTGTCCATCTGTAACTGGAGATCCTCGCTTGACCATGGAGACGGCAATCGGGACTAGCGTGGCCAAAGGCAACCTAGGGCACTGCTGATTCACTCCCAGTAACAGTGGTTGATGAATCCGGGCGAAGTTGTATGCCTTGGAAGGCGAAATTCCGCCGAATTCGGCATCACCGCTGATCAGAACCGCATCCATGGAGCAACCTCCACTACATCTGCCGAGTTCCCAAAAAAGTAAAGTATCTCCGCCGGCTCTCTCAGGCAATAATAACCCGAGCTCGTCATCTGGACATCGGCGATCAAAATGAGAGGCCTGATAGCTGCTCTCGCAGCGCTGGTTGCTTAACTAACTCCATGTCCACACGCCTGATCCGCCGCCATAGCTAATACGTCAGAGGCAATCGCCGCAGACGCTGGATTATTTGTGGCGCCCAGTTGAACTGCTGTCGGATCACGGTAGCTGGTGCCACCGCTCGATAGGCCTTCGATTTGGACAGCCCATTCTTTGGCAAGTGTATCCTGCCGTTGCCTTACTGAGAGACATAAGAGTTTCCAAATCGACCCATTGAAAGCATCACAGGATCGAAGACGCCAACTTCTGCGATGGACATGGACATTTGGATTTTGATGAACGCCACTCCCACGGGAATGGCCGCGATTTTACGACACGACTCGCGTATCGGGTTCAACGCCGACGAGCCTCCTCGGCATGGCTACCGATTAGACGGTCGGGTAGGGAGCCTCCTCGTTGAACTCCCAGAGTCGACCCTGCTTGGCTACTTGGCACTCGGACGTAAACAGTCCCGGAAATCCAGCAAACGAGGCTGTGTCAGTCACTACCCATCGAGCCCCGCCGTTTCCGTCTTCCGTCTAAACTTGGGGCGGCGCAACGGATGAGGCCCTCGCCGCGTCCTGAGCTGCATGCAATCTCAAGGTAGCGGGGTAGCCAGTGGACGGTTTGCCCGGGCCGGCGATGCAGAAAGGGTGATCCGTGAGTATCCCAAAAACCATGCGAGCTGCGTTCATCCAGGAATTGGGAGGACCCGAAAAAATTCAAATTGATTTCTTGCCGGTTCCGCAGCCAGGTCCCACCGACGTGCTGGTGCAACTGGAAGCCAGCGCGGTCAACCACGTCGATTTGTTCGTGCGCTCCGGCTCGTACCCAACGCACACCCCATTTCCGTTTGTGATCGGACGCGACTTGGTGGGCACAGTCGTCGCAACCGGGCCTGGGGCGAGCGAGTACAAGGTTGGAGAACGCGTCTGGTGCAACAGCCTTGGTCACGGGGGTCGCCAGGGCGCTTTCTCCGAGTACGCCGTCGTTAGCTCTGGGCGCCTATATCGACTACCGAATGGGGTCGACCCAACTGTGGCCGTTCCGGTGCTTCATGCTGGAGCCACCGCCTATCTTGGGCTGGTCCGAGAAGCCGGGCTGCAGGTTGGGGAAACGATATGCGTCGAAGGTGCTGGTGGCGGTGTCGGCAGCGCTGTTGTCCAGCTAGCCAAAACCATGGGTGCCCGCGTCATCGCGACCGCTTCGCTCCGAGACGAAGAATGGTGCCGTTCCTGCGGAGCTGATGAGGTCTTGGACTACCACAGTCAGGACGTCTACAAGCAGGTCAGTGAACTCGCGCCCGGAGGAGTCGGGGTGTGGTGGGACAATAGTGGCCGAAATGACTTTACCGCGTGCCTACCCCTGATGCGACTCGGCGGCAGGATCGTCGTGATGGCTGGTCTTGGCGCAATTCCGGTGCTTCCCGTTGGTCTGATGTATACCAAGGACGTCAGCATCCATGGGTTCGTCATCAGCAATGCCCCCGTGAGTGACCTAGCGTCCGCCGCTGCCACAATCAACCAGCTCATCGCCCGGGGTCGGCTGCAAGCCCGAATCGGAGCGACCTTTCACCTTGCCGAGGCTGGGAAAGCACATGAGGCCATGAAGTCCGGAGTCATCCGAGGACGGATTGTGGTGGTTCCGTGACAGGCCGGCCTAAACCCGCTAGGGGGAAAGGCGCATCACAAATGCGCCCATCTTCGAGTATTGTCAACGACTTCACCATCGAACTCGTGGGTTTCCCGGAATGCGAATTAGCGGCAGCCCTGCTCACCGAACTTCGGCCCGAGCTGGACTTGGTGACGGCGAGAGAGTTCTTGAGGAGCGCAGTGGCGCAGGGTTACCAGGTTCTCCTGCAACGCGGTACGGCAGAAGCCGTGCTCGGCATGGCCGGCTTTCGAGTATTCACAACCAGTCGCGGACGCATCCTGATGCTCGAAGACCTGGTCGTCGGACGAGAAAATCGACGTAGCGGCTTGGGTAATGCGCTGGTCGAAGCCCTTGTTGGGATCGCCATCGATTCCGGTTGCCAGCGGATCGAGTTGGATACCGGGATAAGCAATTCCAACGCCCAAGTGTTTTACTCTGCCAACGAGTTTCGTCGTACCGCCTACCACTACGCCCGCGAGTTCGATCGGCCTGCTGATATCGGTCATTCCCCCGCTCCTGTGCACCCCCGGGAGGAGATCGCACCAGAGCGCTCTGCAGATTGACGCTGAAGTGGCGTCGAGAGCGGAGACGGTGCCATGCCGTCCGGTCGCATAGGTTTTCCTCCCGGACGATAGTTTGAGATTTCAGAAACAGCCCTTTCTGTTTGGCCCAAAGTCCCCCTTTTGAGGCGCTTCCGTGGGAGTGCCATCCGCAGACAATCAAATCCAAGAAGAAATTAAAGGGAGCGTGTGGCGTATTTCCTAGGGTGTTGTGCATACACTTAGAAAGTGTCGCCCATATCCTCTCGACAGTGGCAAGTCTGACGAAAGCGGGCAGCCAGCTCAAAGAAGAGGAGGTACAACTTTGGCGAGAACGGGCACTGATGGTTTCCACCCGCCGATTGAGGAGTACCTCAAGGTAATCTACGAGCTTGAGGAAGAGGGAGTTCCGGTCATCCGCGCCCGCTTGGCCGAGCGGCTTCGCCATTCTCCACCTACGGTAACTGAAATGGTCACCCGGCTCATTGATGATGGCTATCTTAAGGCCGACCAGCGCTTATTGCAAATGACGATCGAAGGTCATAGCCAGGCGGAGACCGTGGTTCGAAGGCATAGATTGGCGGAGCGCCTCCTCATTGACATTATTGGTATCGATTGGTATAAGGCGCATAAGGAAGCCGACCGGTGGGAGCATGTGATATCGGATGAGGTTGAGCCGTTGCTCGTGGACCTTCTTCACAATCCCCAATCCTGTCCGCATGGCAACCCAATCCCAGGTTCAGGCGCGGCGCACCTTAATCTTCACTCGCTTTCCACAGCAAAGCCGGGCGACCGGATTCGACTGAGGCGGATTGCCGAGTGTGTAGAGACTGACCTTGAAATGCTCATCTACCTTGATACTCATGGATTCCGGCCAGGAGCCGTAGCTGACGTCAGTGACCGGTCACCTGATGGCACGCTGACACTCAACGTGAATGGCGATATGATCGAGCTCAGTGAGACTATGTCTGCGAACCTGTACGTCGATGTGCCGTAGCAGACTGTCAGGCCAAGCTCGCCGCACCTGGAGCAGTCGTCGCGCCAAACCACGGGTTATTGGCATCAAATAGAGCGCAAATCCAATTACCAACAGACTTGTGGTCGACATCACCAAGCACTAGGGCCCGTGTGTTCGCATCCGACACGGTAGTGAGCGCGCCTCGAGTGCAAATTAAAACCCAAGCACGATCGGGAGGAGCAACACGGTCATTGCCATGATGTCCAACACAAGGTTGACCAGGTCAGCGCGCAAGAGCGCAGGGACGGCTCCGAGGATGTGGGCCAGCATGTAGGTCGCCTCGATTTAGCTTCAGTCCAACCCCGCCGATGGCAAATGCGTTTACTGATATAACTGGCGTGCTTGTCGTCACTTGGGTTGGGACCCGATGTAAGCTTAAAGGCAGATTAGAAACGAGGAGGGCCTAGTGGTAGCGGCCTCAATGATCCTCTTGACAGCGATAGTAGTGGCGGCGGCCTTGAGCCTCCACTTTGGCCCGCACGGGCTGGTAGCATCTGGCGTGATAGGCGCCACTAGCTCCATAATCTTGATTTTGGACGCTCTCTTTCTTGCCGGTACAGCGTCTCCTGAGTTATCCGTAGCACTTCTTGTTGTGACGATCGTAGTTTCAACAGCCATATTTATCTTGGGGATCCGAGGAGTTAGGAACTTCAAAAGGCTGGCATCGGCAAGTCTGATTAGCAAGCTGTCCTATGCCACCGGCATCGCCGTTACTGATCTCACACCGATGGGAACGGTGAAAGTTCTGGGTGAAACCTGGTCGGCAGAGTCGCTCTCAGGTGCAGTAAAGGCTGGAGTTGAGGTCTATGTCTCCGAGGTCGACGGGCTTCGTCTCAAAGTCTGGGCGAATCCGGAGCTTTCGCAAAACATCGAGCAGGAGAAGAGGGCA